>JBFMGN010000701.1:0-2522 GCA_040752435.1 Spirochaetota bacterium | reverse complement strand
GTAAAGACGGAAATGCCCACATTCCAGTTCTTTCTATTATCCCGGGGCAGGTTGAATGTCTCCTTTTTGGTCTCTGCACCTGCCTTGAGCATTACAGAAATCGATAGCAGTAAAATAGGGAAAAAAAACTTTTTAGCCACCGGTCGA
Source organism: Spirochaetota bacterium (assembly GCA_040752435.1). Lineage (GTDB taxonomy): Bacteria > Spirochaetota > Spirochaetia > SPDA01 > JBFMGN01 > JBFMGN01. Next base: position 2,375 of record JBFMGN010000701.1, on the reverse strand, counting down.
CGCTGCCCTTGATACGGCTGACACAATTCTTTCCGGACTAAACGGTTTAACTATGAAATCCTTAGCACCAAGCTGGATTGCCTTTATTATGTATTCCTGCTGCCCCAGCGCAGAGCACATAATAATCTTTGCATGAGGATCGTTTTTCTTTATTTTTTTTAAAGCGGTGATTCCATCCATAACAGGCATTGTTATATCCAGGAGAACAATATCCGGTTTCATCCGTTTGTACGATTCGACGGCCGCTGCCCCGTTATCCGCTTCTCCTACAACCCTAAAACCGGTTTGTTCGAGTATATCCCGGAGAACGGTTCGCATAAATAAAAGGTCATCAACAATCAATACGGTCGTCGGCATCAGGTTCTTTTTATCCAGCGATATGCCAGATACTCTTCAATAAAAGGATCAATGTCACCGTCCATAACAGTTTGAATATTTCCGATTTCCTTTTTGGTTCTGTGATCCTTGACTAAGGTGTACGGCTGAAAGGTATATGATCTAATCTGGTTACCCCAGGAAATATCTTTTTTTTCCTTCTGTTTCTTTTCCTGTTCCTTCTTCCTTTCATCGCTGTACAACTCGAATAATTTTGACTTCAATACTTTCATTGCGGTAGCCTTATTTTTATGCTGGCTTCTTTCGTTCTGGCATTGCACGACAATCCCTGTGGGATAATGCGTTATTCGTACAGCCGAATCGGTTTTATTTACATGTTGACCGCCTGCCCCTTGCGACCTGTAGGTATCGATTCTTAAATCCTCCGGTTTTATTTCCACCACAATGTCGTCTTCTATGACCGGCGATACATACACGGAGGCGAAGGAAGTGTGACGCCGTGCATTGGAATCGAAGGGGGAAATTCGAACCAGGCGGTGCACTCCCGTCTCCCCTTTCAGGTATCCGTAGGCGTAGTCACCGGTTATTTGCAGAGTCACAGATTTTATACCCCCCTCGGCTTCAAGAATATCCAGGATTTCAATTTCAAAACCCTTGCCTTCCGCCCATCTGGTATACATCCTGAGCAGCATACTTACCCAGTCACAGGCCTCCGTACCGCCGGCACCCGAATGGATGGTAAAAAAAGCCGGCTTCTCATCGAATTCCTCACTAAAAAGCTCGAGTATCTTTAACTTATGATAGTCTTCCGCCTGTCTCCGGTAATTTTTCCGTATTTCTGCTTCCAGGGATTCATCATTTTCCTCAACGGCAAGTTCAAATAATTCCAAAAGCTCTTTCATGCCATAACGCAATTGTTCCCACGGTTCATATCTTTTTTTTAACTCCTTGAGCGTTGATAATGTTTTCTCAGCATTGCCCTTATTTCCCCAGAAATCCGGCTTAAGAGTCTTGTCCTCCAACTCTTTTATCCGGCTTTTAAGTTTTTCCGGGTCAAAGACGCCTCCAGGTCTCTTGTATTTCTCTATGTAAATCTTCAATCAGCATTTGCAAATCCGCCAACACTTTAGCTCCTCCTTAAAGCCGTTACAATTTTAGTACCGTTTTCCGCCACCTATTCCCACTTAAAAATGAAATTGTTAAGGTATCCTCAAATGGATACTGGTAAAAGCGTATTTTATCGTAGGAATCCGTTGCACGGTCAAGATCCCGCTTAAGCCGCAATAATGAATTTTCATTTACCCCTGGAGATTCAAAAACATCTTTCATGATCTCCTTATAGCCGTATACCTTCAACAAATTGTAAACCTCGGTTTTATGATCTTCAGTGGCAATATCCAATACGACCGCTACAAACATATGGTATAGTGTATGGATATCTTTTTTTTATGTCAAACCCTCTTTTTTCTATGGACTTAGGGTTTCCTGACCGAATATTATATAGTATATGAAAACAAAATTGTTTTTTTCAGTTTTTATCTTTCTCCTCCTTTACAATCTTCACCCTCAACAGCAGACAGTTTTTGCTCCATTTGTATCCCGGCTTAAAGCCACGATAACTGATTCAAGCATAAAATTGACGTGGCAAGATTCGACGGATATTGATGGAAAATACTTCATATACAGACACACGGAAGAAATTAAAGAAGAGAATTTTTCCAAGGCTGTCAGGCTGGCGGAAGTACCGAAAGGACAGGAAGCGTATGTTGACATTCCGCCTGATACACAAACGTATTATTATGCCGTAATCGGCCAGGATTCCAGCGCTAAAAGTTACGAACTTTTTATTCCTTTTCGAAATAAAACCATAACCGGCGTCGCATTAAAGACCCTTGTAAAGGAAGAAGAGCTTGTGGCGAAAATTACCGATATTAGAACCCAGGTTCAGGGAGACGCGATCCTCCTTACATATTCAGTTTCTAAAGAGGATAGAGATGTGGTTATTTATAGAAGTACGTCTCCAATCAGGAGCCAGACGG
>JBFMGN010000700.1:0-2527 GCA_040752435.1 Spirochaetota bacterium | reverse complement strand
AGAATTAAGTATTAAGTTGTGCGAAAGGATGGGAAAGCCAAAAGAAGTCAGGCTATTCTGTCAGGACAGTCAGATTTTAATACTGAAAATAAGGTAAGCAGCATTCCTTTCCTCTATTTCCCGTAAAAAATGAAACATTCTTTTTTTAAGAAGGTGACAAATTCCAGGACTTTATGTGTTTAATGGGTATGATGAAAAAAACAATAATTTTGTTGATGCTTCTTTTTACTGCTGCCATACTTTCTGCTCGATCACAATTCCGCCTTGCCGGGGATGTCGGGATTGACTTCACTGAAAGACCTTCGCTGGCCGATGTAAAAATGTCTTTGGACCAGGGAAGCGATATTTTCGGCGGTTTTCACTGGGAGGTGATAACACATTCAAATGTCGGGTTTGGAATGCACCATCTCGTAAAATTTAACCGGATAACAGTGGAATCCGGCGGCCCTGCATCTGACTGGTGGTTGGACTGGAACGGGGATATGTTCATAAGTTACCATATTCTTGGTGGAGGAAACCTGATTGATCCATTTTTTGAAATTGGTTACGGCTGTGCCGGCAGGGTTGACATTGCAGAGCTGCATAATGACAGCCGCGACGAAGATTGGGAAAAGGGAGAGTGTCATTATTACTTAGACGAAGAGCCTTCAGAATATAATGAACATGGAAGACTTACCAATCTATCCCTTTTCCCGTATATTGGAGGAGGTCTGGCCCTCGATCTAAACGGTCTCATTATAGCCGCAAAATTCAGTTGGCGGCCATTCATTAATCCGATTCCGGCCGTTCAGTTTCAGGATTATCCATTAAAAAATTTCCAGGTACTGCTGTCGGTCGGGTTTGCATTCGGCGGACATAATAATAGAAGAAAATAAACAGCGGTAACTTTAAGGGTAAATCTGTTAGTCTACTACCAACCTTACTACTTTGGTTACATGTTTCTATTTTAAAGGTTCGGAGGAGGGATCCTTGAAATAATTTCAGACGGAGGGGCGGTATTTTTTGCCATTTTACTCGTATTCAGCTATAATAATCTTGAAGCTGAAAAAGTGTAATCGGGCAGGGGTATGTCGGCAAATTATACCAGGGAACCCACAGTTATAATACCGTATCCAGGGCCTTGTTCGGACGGGGAATGCCAGGATGTTTTTGTCGTATTGCGGCCTGAAGCAAACGGCGTTATGGTGGAAAGTACCCTTTTGAAGGTTGTCAATAATCACCCTGATTACAAAAATAACATACGGTTCATCTATCTTGCCAATATACCGGGCGATTTTATTGTAAAAAACAGGATTGTAGAACATCACTATATCGATAAACTCTACTTCTGTACGAAAGAGAAAAGGGCTTTCACTCCCGGGATGAAAAAAAAGTTCGAGGATTATTTCCATCTCTCATTTGAACAGGCTTATGTAATCGGAGCCTTTACGGCCATGAAAGAGCTTGGCATGTCGTACAATGAGTTATTCAATCTGCGGGTATCGAGCTGTGATATGGTCGAAATAAACGGCCAGAATGTAAAAAAATACGGCAAGACATTTATCATCAATTATGATATACCCGCTATCCTGCATAAAAATAATAACCGTACCGATATTGCAGTTATGATTTTTCGGACACAACTAAACTATCCATCCATACATCAATTGATCGGCGAAATGGGCAGGGCTTTGATTGAAGCGGATATTCTTGACCCTGAAAAACCGTTGAGCAGGATTTTCCATTATTCGAAAGGGCCCTTTGGCCAGATCAGGGATGCCATCGGTTATCTTTATAACGATAAGAATGAACACCTTCCGCTTCAGGCTATGACATTCAGTAATTTCCTTATCAAAAAAGGCATTTCCGTTAAACAAATTATGGGCATAATCAATAACCCGATTATGCAGTTTATAACCCCCAACGGTGACATAATAGAAGAAAATTTATTTGTTTATACTAAAGATGATACTTTTGCCAGTTCCCATGCTAAACTTACAGGTGCACTATGCCAGTTTATTTTAAGATAATACAAGTTAAGTCTGATACAATTTGACTGCACCCCGTATTCAGCGCTCTGAATGCAAGTGTCTCCGGGAAAGAAACGTCTGATGAGAGTGTATATTTTAAAAAATTTGGATACACAATGTCCCTATAGAGAAGGAAATGTTTTTACAAGTGAACATTTTATTGTCGAATCAATAGATGAAGCCTCTTTGGAGAACTTACTGGTTCGAGGTTACCGTCATTTCGGCCGATACTTTTTCAGACCCGTGTGTTCCACCTGTCATCAATGTATTCCTGTTCGTATACCTTTAGCCGGTTATGTATTCCGAACTAATGCCAGGCGTATTTTCCGCAAAAACAGAAGTTTCACCGTTACACTTGGTTATCCGAAGTTATCGGAGGAAGCATATAGCCTCTATAAAAAACATCAAATCCGATTCGATCCATCCGGGGATGATGGAGGTGAGGAGTCTTCAGAAACCTCTTTCCAGGGTTTTGCTGATTCTTTTTTCCAGCACCTTCCGTTAAGCTTCCAGCTTTC
>JBFMGN010000070.1:0-9790 GCA_040752435.1 Spirochaetota bacterium | reverse complement strand
GCATCGGGGCCGATCCTATGATGAAACGTGTCGTGGACGATACGGAGATTTCTGCCGCCGGCTTGGCGGATTGCCTCAATCGCGGTAATCTTAGATCTGAGAGAACACTCCTCGAACCCAAGGGGTTCCACGTATCCGCTTACCCCGCTGTGGTCGAATACCGGCGAGAATCGTTTAAGGGCTTCCACAGTCGCCCGATAAATTGTCTCCCTGTCACGGTGATCCTCCCGATCATTGTTGGGGCAGAGGACGATCGCCTGGCAATTTATAGCACGGGCAAGCCCGACGAGGGAATTAAGTTTTTCGAGGAGCTCCTCTGCCCGTGTTGAAAGGTTGAATTTCTGAAGGGCGTTGATGGTTTTTATCTCGATTCCGTATACCTTCGAGAGCTTTACGATCTCCGCCGGACTACGGCCGTCTGTGATATCGATACCCGGCAGATCGTTTCGAAGCTCCACCTTTGAAAGCCCGAGATCAACGGCGAATGAAAAAAAATCTTCCAGCTTAAGTTTTGGAAAGAGGATACGATTCAGGCAGAATCTTGATTTCTCGATCATTGCACGCCTCCTTAGGTATTATTATGCCATAAAAGCCGGCGGGGTCAAGGGAACCCGATTATAAAAAGAAGAACAATTGTAAGAAAGCTCTTCAAAGGAGGCATGAATTTTCAAATATCCGTATCACCGCCTTTATCGCATTTGTTTTTTGTTCTGAAAGCCCGACAGAATTATGGGTTTTAAGAATCGATTGTACCTTTTCATGTGCCTTGTGGATTATATCTTTCATGCCGTTCTTTTTCCAATTTTCATATTGTTCCCTTACTGATATCTCCGGTTCCCAGTGCTCACCACTACCCAGAAACTTCAATGTATGATCATCGCTCAGGAAATTTCCTTTTGGCCCAATCTTCTCAATAGCCGCGAGTGCAAGTGTATCGTCATCTATTTTTATTCCTCGAGATATTCTCTTAATATATGAAAGCAATTCATTATCAATGACAAGCTGCTCGAAACTTACTGTAAGTCCCGTTCCAAGCATACCTCCGTTTACGATAAGATCGGCTTGTGAAAGATATGCACTCCAGGCTGTAGCAAATTTCTCCCATGCCAGTTGTTCATCCATTACATGAGCATCTGTGTCGGGGGCAATTGTGTGATAGGGTATATGATAAAAGTCGGCCATTTGTGACCCGGCCAGTCTCATTAATACTGTTTCGGGTGAACCTATTAATACATTTATTGTTCTCATATCAAAGCTGGTCCAACCACTGCCATAAATAACCGATGAACCTTTTTTAATAAGCTGGCTGAAAACAATTCCGGAAAGCACTTCAGCATTGTGTATAGTAAGATGTCCGGCTATCGTATAGGGTGAGGTAACTCCGGCAAATGGTTCGGGAAGAACGCAGAGTGGGACACCCTGCTTGACTGTTTCAAACAACGCTTCAATTTGACCCTTTTCCCAGCTCAATGGCGGAGTCGGAGATAACTGACATGTGATAGGAGGCTTCTCCCCTAGATTGTTATTATCAATAGCGATTTTAACCATATCGTAAATGGGTTTGATTTCCTCTGCGCGGCCAGGAGAAATAAAAATATGTTTCTGGGTGTTTTGCAGCAAGGCATCAGCAGCATGCAAAATAGAAGCACTTGCCTTTACATCCTGTGGAAAAGCCTCTGGCGAAACAATATTAAAGTTCGGTAAATAATCAGCTAAAAGAGCAAATTTACCAATGTCTTCTTTGGTAGCATTTCTCCTTTCAGCAGCATCCCAGTCGAGCACAAAGATGGCGTTGTGCCCGCTTGCGGCGTATGTTTTTCCGTGACCCAGCTCAGCAGTTAAGGAACCGTTGGAAGAGTATAGATTTATCTTTGAAGGGAGACTTTCCAAACAGTCCAGGACAATATTGCGGGGAAATCTTACAATTTTGGTATCTCTATTGACTGACAAACCAAGCTCAGAAGCATTTTTCAGTACAATCTCACTGTTAACATGAATTCCCGTTTTTTCAAGAATTTTCATTGAATTATCATGAATCTTTGCTATTTCATCACTGTTAAGGACCAGTATTTTTTCTAGTCTCTCCATTCATCACCTCTAATTAGAAATATATTATTTCCTTGACCATTCTACCTTTTCCCAGTTCTTTCTTGTGTTACTCATTATAATCTTTTCTAAAATTTTCATTTCTTCATACCCGGTCTCAAATGTTGGCCTGGAAACAGGAGAGGCTTCTTTTCTATGCTTCACCACACCATAGAAATCTTTAAATAAATTAAGGACTGCATCATGGTAACCTAGCGGATGTCCAGCCGGTAAATTCGCATATTTCGCCGTTTTGTTATTTTGCAAGACCGGATTTTCAATTAATATTTCATTCGGTTTTTCTCTATAGCCTATCCATAATTCCGTTGACCTTTTATGGTTCCAGGCAAATGAACATTTACTCCCATACACCTGAAATTCTGTATCGGACTTCCTGCCGGGACAAACCTGCGATGTGGTGAAGGAGCCTGGAGCGCCGTTTGATAGCCTGAAAAGCACAGAAGAATATTCTTCAAGTTCTACCTTAACATCTTCTGTTTCTGTTTCCTTTATATCTTGAAATGCAAGCACCTGCCCTTTCGGTTTTTTTCTTACAGGAATCAATGTTGCAAAATCACCAATTACCTCGACTATTTTTAATCCAGTAACGAACTGAATAAGATCAAACCAGTGACTGCCTGTATCAGCGGTAATGTTCGACTCTCCGCTTTCCGATTTTTCCAGTCGCCACGAATAATCTGTTGGGTTAGAGAGCCAATCCTGAAAATATGAGCCGGTTACCATTCTTACATTACCCAATTCACCATTTTTCACTCTTACCGCCATTTCCTGAACAACGGGATAGTAACGATAGCAGAAGTTAATCCCGGTTACCACTCTTTTTTTCTCGGCCAATTCAACAAGCTGTTCAGCCTGGTCCAATGTCAGCGCAAGAGGTTTTTCCGACAGGACGTGTTTGCATTTTCCCAACGCTCCTTTAGTTATTTCCCATCGCGGCCTCCGGCCGCATCTGGACTGGATTGGAAATCTTCGCAAACTGCGAAGAAATTACAGTGGAATAGCATAGTGAAATTTATTTGGAGTACAGTTGTGAATTACCTCAATATCATCATCCTCCACAATCTCTTTATAATCTGTACATACATGTTGGATGAAGTATTTCTGTGCGGTTTCTCTTGCTAATGCCGGATTAATATCACATATTGACTTTACTTTAACATCACCAATTCTGGATAATGCCTCAAGATGAATAGGACCAATATACCCTGCACCGATAAGTCCAACAGTTATCATGGGCTTCTCCTTTTCAATTTTAATATTGATCATTTAAACAGGGAAAATTACAAAAACTTTCCCATTACTTTCCTGAATTCATCTATCTTTTTATCTATCTCATTTTCATCGCTTGTCACATTTATACCAAACCCTGCGCCTAATCCTTTGTCAACAACGCCAATGCTAATATTAATTGCACGGTTTAGAATTTCATCTGTCCGAGGGAGCATACCTTTTGAGTACTCGATTTTTCCACCTTTATCGGTATAGAAGGAACAGGTAAATGGACAGCCTTTATCATCAACAACCTTCTTTCCAAGGATATGCTCCGCATTGTTGTATACATGCCAGCCCGAATCAGCCACCACACCTGATCCGAGCTCATCTCCGGCTTTCCGCGCGGTCTCGACATCCGGCAATAACACAGTGACCAGTGTGCAAAGTTCTCCGTCAGGGTCAGGAAGTTTCCTGAAGCTCAAGCCTTTTATATCTTTTATTCCTTCTTTGAATCTCTTTTTCTTCTCTTTCAGTAGCTTTTTAATCTTTTCTAGTTTTTTAAATTGTGCCAGCAGCACTGCGGCAGTAAGTTCTGTCATCCTGAAATCCAGTCCTATAACAGTTCTCGATCCCTGCTCGACACCCTGTCTAAGGGGCAAATGTCCCTGATCGTGGATAGCAAAAGCGCGTTCGTACAGTTTCTTATCATGTGTTACAACCATTCCTCCATCACCCGCATTGATAGTTTTAAACATATTAAAACTGAAGGTACCGATATCACCAAATCCACCCACGTATTTACCTTTATAAAGTGCTCCAAAGGCCTGGGCACTGTCCTCTATCAGAAAAAGATTATTTTCCCGACAAATCTTTTTGATTTCATCTATGTACCCTGGATTCCCCAGCATATGGACAAGTATAAGTGCCTTTGTCCGCGGGCTTATCTTTTTTTTCACATCCTCAGGATCCAGGGTGAGAGATTCATCGATCTCTGCGAGGACTGGAATAGCGCGGGCATAGATAATCGAGGTAATCGATGCAATAAACGTATAACCAGGGACAATAACCTCATCGCCAGGGCCAATCCCGAGGGCTCCAAGTGCCACCCATAAGGCTGATGTGCCGGAGTTAACCGCTACAGCGTAGGGAATTCCAAAATAATCTGAAACCTTCTTTTCAAGGTTCCAAACTTTCGCGAGGAATTTCGGGTCAGTTTTGTCCCCATATCTGAATAAATATCCAGCTTCAATCACTTCAATCAGTTCCTTTTTCTCCTCTTCTCCAATAAAATATGATCCTGGACCTGGCATTTCTCTTCTCCTCTTTATCTTTGATAATTACTATCACAAATGGCAATTTGCTCCCACTTTTATATTCACGTAGTCGATACTACCCTATATTTTGCCCTAACTTCTCGCACTCGAAGGGTGATACTACCCAATATGCTCGCCCCAACCTCTCGCCCTCGAAGGGGGCTACGGGCGTAAGCCCGTAGTGATTCATTGTACTACTCAATGGCATAATAACTGATGTCCAACCATGAACATACGGTTTCAATTTTTCTCATAAAGTGACCTGGTACCACTATCCAGTGCTGGCTCACGCCAAGTCTGATGGCCGTATTGCACAACTTCTTAATGGATGTATCAGTCCTGCAAAAAAGATGGGGGACACCTTCCATTTTAGGCGGGCCTTCAAGCGCTTCGCCTTCAAATACCGTCCACTTAAGTTTTTCCCCGTCATACACTGAATTAACTGCTGTAACAGGACCGGCCTTGTATTTAAAAAAGGTGCATGCGCCGGTGAAAGGGTCGCTGTTTTTATATTCAATATCAGGAACAATTTTTACCGGAAAACTTTTGTCATGGTTTATGCTATCATGGTAACCGGGGTGACCGATTAGAAAAGCGTTCCTATTCAAGTCCGCTGTTAAGGTCTCACCGTAAAAGGGAGATTCACCGGTAAACAGGTGTAATATATACATGGCAATAATTTTGATCGTAAAAGCAGGTCGGAAATAGATTTTATAAATAATGCCGTAGTACAAGAGGCTGAAAAGTATAAAATTGACGTTCCGGTCAACAAAACTATAACCCGACTGATACAAACACTGGATACAATCCACGCTGAACAGGTGCAATAAAAGGAGAATAGTCTGATGCTGACTGGAATAGAAAAAAGACTGATCTCCTCTATCGATAAAAATGAGCTTATCGAACTGACCCGGGAGCTTGTAAGAATCGACAGCGTTATCCGACCTGAGACAGGCAACACGGAACATAAGGTAGTCGAGTATATAAAAAACTGGCTGTTCAAAGAGTTATCCGTTCAGTGTACAGTTGACCAGGTTTCTCCCGGCCGTGAAAACATAATAGCAGTGATAGACTCCGGGGAAAAAGGTCCCTGCCTGATGCTTGAAGGTCATTCCGATGTTGTCTCCGAAGGGGATCCCTCACGCTGGAAACATGCCCCATTCGGGGCAGAAATTGAAGACGGCAAAATTTACGGCCGCGGCGCCTGCGACATGAAAGCAGGCCTGGCGGTAAACCTGCTGACTGCCAAGGCTTTTAAGCAAGCTGGAATTTCTTTCAAAGGAAAAATCAAACTAGGGATTGTCTGCGATGAAGAAGGCATGATGGCAGGTATAAAAGACTTTATAAAGAAAGGTTATGCCGATGATGTGGATGCCTGCCTGATTCCGGAGCCCGAAGAAAACCAGCTTTGTCTGAGTATGAAAGGCGCTCTAAGGGCGCTGGTAAAGGTAAAAGGTAAGATGGCCCACGGCGCCATGCCGCTCAACGGCATCAATCCTAATCCCCGGATGGCGCGCATTATCCTCGCCTATGAAGAGTTTGAAGACGCGGAAAAAAAGCGGTGTGGAAAAGATGAGTTGTTAGGTTTCCCATCCATCACATTTACCGTTGTACAGGCGCCTCCTCCCGGAAGTCCCGCCCAGTTGAATGTCATACCAGGCGAAGCCATCGGCTACGTTGATGTAAGAACAACACCCGCCCAAAACCACCATCAGATCCGGGAGAAACTTAAAACCATCCTTACGGAGCTTAAAACCAGGGACCAGGATTTCAAAGGGGAAATTGAGTTCATCGAAGAGAGACCGCTGGTATCAATTGACAAGGATGAACCGATTGTGCTGGCCACAGCCCAGTCTTACCTGGATATAACCGGTAAAAAACCTGTCTACAACGGCGTACCGGGTGCGACCGACGGAACATTCTTAACTGCCTGGAAAAATATTCCCTCCCTTGTAGTCGGACCCGGGGCGCGGCACATTCCCCATCAAATCGACGAGTACGTTGAAATTGAAGAACTCTACGAAGCGGCGAGAGTCTACATACTGTCCGCCTTTCGTTTTCTTAAGTAAACCGGCTGGCAAGCGAGACTACCCACCTTTATCGCCCAAGCTTCTCGCCCTCGAAGGGGGCTACCCACCTTTATCGCCCAAGCTTCTCGCCCTCGAAGGGGGCTACCCACCTTTATAGCCCCAAGAAATTTCACACTGAGTACACAGAGATTAAGGAGCACCCATTTACGGTGAATTAATGAATTAAGTCAAAAGAAAAGAGATTAGCCACGGAACCCACGGAAAAATACGGAAAAAGTATTAATGGTTGCAGCCTTCCGTATCATTCCGCGTGATTCCGCGGCTAATTTTCCTCTCTGTGACCTCTGTGTTCTCTGTGCGAAACCTCTCGTCCCATAGGGGGGGCCGCCCTCAACGAGCAGCCCCTTTACTTTGTACGTTAAGATGGCTTTACTCGCCCTTCGGAACCACAACCTTGCGAACGGTTTTGACAACCTTGTTGGGAGCCGACTGGTCTTCCTTCAATTCGATGAGGAAGAGCGGTTTGTTCGTTGGAACACCTTCTTTCATGTTCCAGGTAAACTGAATACCCTGAAAATTCTGTGCATTATAGCAGTAATCCCTGATCTTCGCCCGCTCTTCTTTGAGCCTGGCAGGATCCCCGGTGACACCGGTCTTCTCAATGGCGTCTTTGATCATGTAAACCGCATCGTAATAGTGGGTGGAAAGGGGCGGAGGATCCCCACCGGTAAAAGCCGCTTTATAAGCTTCCCTGTATCTAGTCCACCTCGGTGTATTAAGATTCGGATCGGTATAGTTGTAGAGCATGACCCCCGCCAGATTAGCCTGTCCCGTAGCATAGAGAGGTACATCATCCGCGCTGTTAAAGACAAGGATATTGTTCATGTTCTTCCAGCCGCGGTTCTTCAGCTCGATGATGATCTTTGCAACTTTTTCGGCGTTGCATGCGAAAATGAGGGCGTCCGGTTTCTGTTCGAGGGCTTTGACAACCAGGGGACCGAAGGTGACCGCATCCTGGGGCACATCAATGTTGTTGAGCTCCCTGGCACCGCCTTTGGTTAAACCCAAAGAATGAGCCTTTGCCATGCCGGGCCACGGGCCGTAGTTCTCGATAAACTGAACAGCGCTCTTGCCTTTAAGGCCGACTTCCTCAACCCATCCGGTGATTACCGTGGCGAGCCTTTCTTCAGTCGGGGGAAACCATGAAATGGACCAGGGGAAGAATTTTACGGCGTATTCATACGAGGTCGTCGCCGTCATGGACATGAACTGGTTTTCCACGGCGATAGGCATGGAAGCCATGATAACCGTCTCGGGTACAGGCCCCATAGCGACAAGCGCGGTTTTCACTATTTTCCCCATTTCCACTGAACCGGTTTCCGGGGACATACCGGTATCGATCTTGCCGATCTTAACAGGTTTGCCCGCGATACCGCCGGCTGCATTTATCTCGCGGGCAGCCTGTTCGGCACCCCACTGCAGATACGCGCCAATGCTGGCGATCGGCCCGGTAAGCACGTTCAGGAAGGGAATTTCCCATTCGTTGACAACCACACCGCTTTTGGCGGGCTCCGGTTTTTTTTCTTCCGTAGTTGTAGTCGTGGTTTTCGCCGGAGCCGGACTCTCCTTTTTCCCACCGGCCCAGACTAAGGACGAAAGTACGACAAACATGACAACCAGTACGACAAGTACTCTTTTCATTTTTCTCTCCTTTACGACAATTTTATTGGAAATGCCTTGTACCAGGAAGAAGGCACATCCTTTTACTAAAGCGATTATAGTGTAGTTAAAACCTGACAATCAATCGCCCGGGGATCGCACCTTGCACACCGTTTTTTTTCGTAATCGTCTTTCGATATGTAAAACAAAACTGCGCGTAATGAAACCCTCCGTTTTAAAAATCAGAACCGCGAGTAACAACACCCCATAGATGACGATTTTCCAGGCCGCAAACGCCGGGGGTAACAGGATCGGGATACCGTATAAAATCGGTGAGGCGAGAATTATACCCCACTGAGTTGAATAACCGCCGACAAAAAGAATCGTCATACAGATTCCAACCAAATGAAAAGTAAAATACTGGGGGGTCAAGCTCCGCATAATAAAAGCATACAGAACACCGCAGCCTCCGCCGATAGCGCTGGCAAAAGTCTGCAGAAACATACCAAGAGTTTTTATATTCACACCGAAGGACCTGGCAAGATTTTTATCAACGAAAACCGTGGCAGACGCTCTTCCCAACCGGGAGTGGTCCAATCGGAATATAAGATACCCAACGAGCAGTACGAGCCCATAAGCCACAATCAGCAGCACCGTCCTGCTGACCATGGGAGTACCGGCACCATAGAGATACAGCCCTTCCGGCCCACCGAGGGCTTGTACGTTTTCTACCACGGTTTTAGTGATATAAATGAAGGTGAACCCGACGATAACAACGGCAAAACACGGCGCCTCACCAATTGCCAGGGAAATTACAAAGCCGACTACGGCGCCGATAATAATGCCGAGAACCAGAACAAGGCCGAATGGCCAGTGCCAGGTAAGGGAGGCGTAGGCTGCAAAATAACCTGAGATCGTCATATTAGCTACGGTTAAAAAATGGAGCTGGCCGACCCGATAGGGAAGGTAAAACGACCAGGTGATAAGGATGTAGATCGCGGTAACTGCAAAGAAATAAAAAAATTGCACGTTCTCCCCCAACTAATCAGAGTTTCGTACCGAAAACACCGGTCGGTTTCACCAAGATGATGATAAGCATGACGACAAAGGCGATGGCATTGGACCAGGAGCCTGAAAAATATCCCTGCACGAGGGCTTCAAGAATACCGAGGAGGAGACCGATTATCAGCCCCCCCTTAAGATTGCCGAGACCGGCGATGATGGAAACCGCAAGCACTTTATGGGACACCTGCTCACCCATCCCGGGCGAGGCGGACCCGAGGAGGAGCGACAAAAGAACAGCCGTGATGCCGCCCAGGAGCCCTGTCAGAGCGTAGCTGCCGAGACCGGTCTTAAGAATTGGAATACCAACCAGCCTGGCACCCGCCGGGTCTTCTGCTATCGCGCGAAACGCCCGGCCGGGCCTGGTTTTATACAGCAGCCAAAAAAAGACAGATACCGCCATAATAC
>JBFMGN010000007.1:0-17806 GCA_040752435.1 Spirochaetota bacterium | reverse complement strand
AAAGAGCTCCGCCGGCGGAAAAACAGGGAGGGGAAACCTTTTGCCATAATGCTGGCAGATATTGCGGCAGTACAAAAGTATGCGGAAATTACCATGGAGGAGGAGAAGCTGCTTCTGTCGGAAAGACGGCCCATCCTTATTCTACGGAAGCAGCCGCATACCTCTAGAGGCGGTATCGCACCTTCCGTTGCACAAGGCCTTAACTCCCTTGGAGTCATGCTTCCCTACTCTCCTTTTCATTATTTGCTGTTCGAGGAGCTTAGGAAGTCGGCACCGGGAGAATCATCGACAGCTTCAATAGATGCAATCGTGTTAACCAGCGGCAATATCTCGGAAGAACCCATCGTCATCGACAATCACCATGCCATGAAAAAGCTTGCTGGAATTGCCGATGCCTTTCTTGTCTACAATCGGGACATACACAACCGTTCCGATGACTCAGTCGCCTTTGTGGTAAACAATATGCCCCGGCTCGTACGACGCTCACGGGGTTGGACGCCTGAACCGGTACAGATGGCCGATGGTTTAAAACTTAACCTTGAAGGTATTATAGCGGCGGGGGCGGAACTTAAAAACACTTTCTGCATTGGCAAAGAGAAGCAGGCGATCCTCTCCCAGCATATCGGGGATCTTAAAAATATCGAGACGTTCGACTTCTACCGGGAAGCCCTGGACCGTTTTACCCGGCTTTTCAGGCTTACGCCGTCGTTAATCGCGTGCGACCTGCATCCCGAATATTTCTCAACCCGCTATGCCCTGAAGAGCGGACTCCAGACAACAGGGGTGCAGCACCACCATGCCCACATCGCATCCTGCATGGCCGAGCAGGGCCTGGAAGAAAAAGTTATCGGAGTAAGTTTCGATGGGACGGGCTATGGAGAAGATGGTAATATCTGGGGAAGTGAGTTTTTGATCTGCGATCTTTTAGAGTACCAGAGATTCGCCCACTTTGAGTATATCCCCATGCCCGGGGGTGATAAGGCGGCGGAAGAAGCCTGGCGTATGGGTGTATCCTGGCTCTACCGGGTTTACGGCCGAGACTTTCTTAAGCTGGAGTTGCCGGTTCTTCGGCAGGTATCCCCAGATAAAGTTGAGCTTCTTCTATCTGCGATTGATAAAGACATTAACCGCCCGCTGACTTCGGGCGCCGGCCGTCTCTTCGACGCGGTAAGTTCCATCGCCGGTCTTACCCAGTGTTCTTCCTTTGAAGCTGAGGCCCCAATACGGCTGGAATCAATAATAGAATCTGCAATTAAATCCGTACCTGAAACATACCCGGAGGCGTGTTTCCGGTTTCTACCTTCTCCCGATCCGGCGGTGCTGTCTGCCGGAGGGGCCATAGGCCTGGAGAATCTTATCCGCAGCATCACCAGGGATGTTTTGAAAAAGACACCGCCGGGAATTGTCGCGGCGAAGTTTCATAATGCCCTTGTAAATTTGATCTTGTTCATTTCAACAAAGATGAAAAACGAGACGGGAATCTCCACCGTGGTTCTCTCCGGCGGGGTTTTCCAGAACCGGTACCTCCTGGGTAAAACGGAAAATCTATTAAAAGAAAAGGGCTTTAAGGTGTACAGCAACAGCCGGGTTCCTGCCAACGACGGCGGAGTTTCCCTCGGGCAGGCGGTAATTGCCGCGAAACGGAGGGCGGCATTGGTATAGATTTACACGAAAATCTGCATTACTTAACAAAATTATAGACTGTCATAAGAACTGCAAGGATGGTAAATCCAATACTCATAAATGAAAATTGCATCCTGAAATGTTTATCTACCTGATCAAATCTTTTATCTATCTGATGGATGAGATCTTCGAACCTTTTATCCACTTGCTCGAATCTCTTATCCACCTGCTCGAATCTTTTATCAATTTGGTGGATTAAATCATCAATCCTTTCACTTAAATGCTTAATCGCTTCTTCTACCCGTACAATTCGCTCCGCGAGTTTGAAGACAGGCGAATCGTAGAACTTTTCATGGAAATAGTAATCGATTTCCCTCCTAATTTCCTCTTTCAGTTTATTTTCATCCATTGCTGTTGCTCCCGTCAAAATGCTCGCTCCTTTAATTATAATCTATTTGTACCTTTTATCAAGGCAACAGGCCGGTTCTTAAAGGTTCGAATCCAGATCCTCGACTCATATTAGGTTTTCAAGATGTTGTGGGAAATTACGGGTATGGGGTGTATTACAGTCAAGAAATTTTTTATATGGTGGATTTAATTCCGGGTGACTAGGGCTTGAGGTAGAGAATCCAATTGCTTGATTCCGATAAGTAATTCTACCCTTAAATCCTGAAGCATCGCTTTTTTTGTTCCTCCTGCCTCATCAACAATCTCAGTCCTTCTCTTATAACTTCACTGGCTGAATGATAGAGTCCATTTTGAACTTGCTTATTAATCCAATTATCAAGTTCAGGTGTAAGGGATATATTCATCAGCCTGATCCTCCTCTCAATTAAAATGTATACACAGTAACGATAATTGTTAATAATTGTTAGAGTGAGCAATAGAGTACACCCAAACTTTGCTTCTGGCAAACGACTGTTTTGTACAATGTATCGTGTTATTCAGAGGCGAGCATATCAAGATGAAATTTCCCTGTTATAATCTTAATATTTTCAGCCATATTTAAAGTCAAAAAGTGCTTATCTCCCGAAATAATATATTTGGCGTTTTCATCTCATTTTTGCCTGCAACGAGCAGATAACTTTATCGTTGCATATGAAGTGAAAGAATTTTTTATTTTACACATGTGCCGTGTTATCTGCAGTTGAACGCTGAACCTTTTTAAATTTTTTCTTCAACTCTTCCGATTTGTTCTTAAAAAACTCAATTTGCTTGTCCACAGAAAGTCCTTTTGTCTCCGCATAATGTTTATCTCTAATCTTACGCACTAGTTCAACTGCCTTCACTGCCATGTGTTGTCACCTCCCTTGGCGAATAAATTAAAATTGGTTTATAACCCCTCTCGATATTCACTGCATTAAATTTCTGTATCTTATCAAAATGGACAATATGTTTGAAATTCCAGCTAACCAGCAAATCCACACCGGTAACCGTCGCAATTGAAATATGGCGCGCATCGTCACGAAAGTTTTGTGTCAGGATATTGCGTCTGAGGTATGTATTAGCTAATTCAATAGCTTCTGGAGTAAGTTTAAGGATTCCATTTGCACATTCCCTGAACTCTGCGTAGACATCTTTAACTTCATCAGGGGCGTCTTGAACTTCTGCATCGGTAAGAACGGAGAGAAAAAGCGAAAAAATTCCTTTCTGAAAATCTTTGAGTAGCCCCCGTGACCATTCCTGAAATTCAGGGTCACAGCAGCCGCCAATTACTGATGTGTCCACATATATGCTGGTTATCTTCATACTCTATTTTATTATCTTCAGCGTTCAATTGCATATGATAGTAAGCCTAAAAGAAGTGCGGAGCTTTTGCACACTAATCTATTTGTCTTTTAGCCTGCTGTTGAGGCGAAGTTCGCAATAAAAACATTTACATCTCACTCGCTATGAAATTTCCAGCAGCATGCACAGATATAACAAGCCATATACTCGGCGTTCAGTGCCTCAAAACATTGGAAATTATAGCAGTTTGTCCAATTTTTGCTTACATTTCTTTTTTTGCTGGCTCTCTGTCTATCCCGACACGCATATTTTCCGCCAATCGTCAGGCAAAGAAACTTTTTAAATTATCGCTTATAAGATAGGAATTTTTATCGAGCCGGTCAAGGCGAATGACAACCAAAAGCAGAAAAAATAGCGCCAAAAAACAATATCAAGTCACCCCAAACAGCATCCCGTCGCCAATACACAAGAAGAAGAATTGACATTTACCGCGTATCTTTTTGATTTCATTGAAAAGCCTCCGAGCATTGATGCTTCCTACCGGAATTTTCTTGGGCTGTACAATGACCTTACTGTAAATGCCGGCGTGGTCACTCTACGAACCGGTTGGTTATGATCTGGTAAAAACCGATATCGCCCTGCCGGTTAATGAGAAGGAAGGAACCGATGATGCAGTAGCGGACTTTATACTTGTTTAATAACTCTAAAAACTCTTCGTAGTCCTTTTCGACCTTCATATCCGAACTTATCGATCATCTCCCGCAGCTCTTGTACAATATGAAATCTTTGTTCAGAGCTAAGAGATGTATAGTAATCGTGCTCTGCTTTCTCCGCTATTGAGTTTATACTTTCTAACCCAGACTCCAGATTCCATCGATATAAAGATAGCAGTAATATGCGAAAGTGTAAATCATTTATAAGATCTGGCTTAAAAAGAGTTTGGTCCGCTCTTCCCTCGGATTTTTAAAGAAGTGCTCCACCGTTCCGGTTTCCACGATCTGTCCCTCGTCCATGAAGATCACCCCGTCGCTTACCTCCCGGGCGAACCCCATCTCGTGGGTTACCACCGCTGTCCGGTTCTTCCAGACCGTTTAAACACCTGAGCAGGGTCGATTTCCCGGAACCGGAGGGTCCCATGATAACCAGCACTTCACTCCGGCGGATCTTGGTGGAAAAATTTTTTACCGCCTGGATTCCCCCGATGAACGTCTTGCTGACGTTCTCTACGGTTATTATATGTTCACCTAATTCTTTCTCACTCATGTAAAAACCTCCAATCGAAACCGGAGAACCCCAGACTGTAAGCCGCCTCTCGCTGCCCTTTATGCTATTCCTTTAAAAATTTCTTATCAAAAAATAAAATTAAAATCCATCATAAGTGGTAACTGGGAGTTTGTCAAATAGTATGATTTCGTATAGTGACACTATGTTTATATTATGGTGTACCTCTTAGAGCTCATTTTTTCTTTATAAATACACCAATATCGGTGTATTTTTTGCATATTTTGTTTTGGAATTACATCGAATCAAGATCTTCTAAGAAAGCTTTATAGTTTTTAATAAAAATGTTATTTTTAAAAGCATCCTCCGCCACTCCTTTAAAGACAAGATAACCCGTTACTTTGACTGGTAAGATTTGTCCGGATATGTTTTCGTACTGAATGAGTTTCTCAAGCGGCTCAATCATTTTTATCTTTGCCGTACTTGTCGTTTTTACCTCTATAAACCGGATCTCTCTTCGTTCCCTATCTTCCATAATGAGATCGGCTTCCACGCCGAGATTATCTCTGAAGTAGTAAAGCTTGACATCAGCGCCTTTGTGCAGAATCTTCTTGTATATTTCAGAGACAATGTAGTTTTCAAAAACAGGTCCGACCAAAGGTCCCCGTTCAAGAACTTCGGCATCACGCAGACCGGTTAAAAAACAAACCAGGCCGGTATCAAAGAAATAAAGTTTTGGACGTTTTGTTATTCTTTTACCAAGATTTTTATAATACGGCGGAAGAAGGTAGATGATATAGCTGGCTTCAAGTATGGAAATCCATCTTTGAATTGTTTTTACGGTTACACCTACCTCGTTTGCAAAGGCGCTGACATTTAATTCCTGGGCTGTTCTTGCAGCCAGAAGCATAATCAATCGCTGGAAATCTCTTAGATTACCGATATTGTACAGAGAACGCACATCCCTTTCGATATAATTTACTATATATGCAGCATACCACTCACTGACATCATTAAAGTTTCTTGTTACTAATTCAGGATAGCTGCCCTTTAAAATCTGAAGATCTCTTAATCTTTCCGGTATTTCGTTGCATTGAAACGGAAGTAATGACAACAGGCCGATTCTTCCAGCCAGCGTTTCCGTAATCTCCCGAATAAGTGAAAACTGGCTTGAGCCGGTTACTATAAATTTACCATAGTTCTGCCGGTCGGAATCGACCGCGATTTTTATATAACTAAAAAGAGCTGGAACTTTTTGAATTTCATCGAAAATTACTCGATTTGAATATTTTGCAAGAAACCCTTTTGGATCATCTTCAAAAAATTGAATTGTAAGCGGATCATCAAAGGTGATATATTTATACTCACTTCCGAAAATGTGTTTCAGCATTGTTGATTTCCCGGATTGCCGCGGGCCGGTAATTCCTACCACGGGGAAAAGGTTTAAATACTTCATAACGGTACTTTCAAGTATCCGGGGAAGATATTTCATAAAGATATTGTATCATACATTTTTGGTATTTCAATACAAATTTGTATAGAATTAAAAAATTAACAAAAAGCTAAGCCAGTATCTTCCTTATTGCTACAGGTTCCTGGATAAGCTGAACGCCAGCGGCGCGGGTCATTTATTCAGTCCGCGCCGAGCCGAGGTATGGCCGGGGCATCGTCATGGAGAAAAAAATTTGACATTGATATTGGCTTTTGATAAAATGTAGTTAAAACGCATGTATGAAACTTGCTTAAATAAAACTTTTTGTAAAAAGAATGGTGAATTGGGATTTCAAAAAATCTTTATCGGTTAATGGGGGCACGCTATGAGAGGTTCCATCATTACTATAAGCATTTTACTCTTCATGTGTCTTACCTCGATTCCCGGACTGGCCCAGGCTTCCCAGGATTTCGGTTGGGCGGTCCCGAGAGATGGCGCTTTCTTTCCGATCGGCTGGACGAAGGACGGGACTCTTTTCGCATACGGAGTATTTGGCTATTCGACAATGATCTCCAATCATAGCTACATCCGAATCGCGGTGCAAAACCTTATAACCGATCAGATTGTCTGGGATTATAGAGAGGACTGGGATGAGGGCAACCTAGGAGGAAACGGAGGGAATGATTCCCCGCCGCCGCCGACCATGGTTTATGAATCCGGTGAGGCATGGGAAATGGTAAGAGGTAGCGTTGAGGAGCATCTTTACCGGTTTAAAATAGAAACCGGAGGAATCGCAATTCCGGCCAGGTTTCCGCTTCAAAACGGCGATGAGCTCAGCGTAGAGCTCGTCGAGCTTAAGAAGGGTGAATACGAGGTTTCCTACGCGGTACGTGCCGTTTCTAAGAACCTTGGAGTAAAGACGATCTTTAACGGTGTGGCTTTCGAGATGAGCGATCTGTCGTTGCTTGGCTATTTCCCGAACCCCCAAGTCTCGCGGCTCGCGGTAATCCTCCAGCAAGCAAATTATATTTCCACATTCCCCTTTGATTATATAGTAATCGGCTGCCATCTCAAGGCTGGCTTTGAGAAAACAAGGTAGTAAGGCGTACGACGTATCGCCTCCTTCAGACGCATTACTTGGCCGTTCCTTTGATAATGAAATAGCCCATGCGAGAGGTTTTTTCTCTTATTTTAAATTCAGCCCCAAACAAAGAAAAACTGCACTGCACCACATAGGTATTGATATTCGCAATTTCATTTATCTCAACGAGCAGTTCCGTTTCAGAGAGCCTACGGTATCAAAATAGGAACCCGTCTACCTACGCTCTTGCGACAACTTTAGCCCGGATTGAATTTCCTCCGATACTCGTCCACCTCGATCATGGGGGGCCGTTCGACGGACGGGATTTCTATCGGGTTCACTTCGGGCAGGGAATCTCCGGCCGAAACGGAGATGTGCAGTTTCCCCGTTTCCGTGAGGAAACGCATTTGGCCGTATTTTTCGAGTCGTCGCAGGAAGGCATTGAGGATGCCAAAGGACATCTTCCCGAGCGCCTGGACGGACTGGTTACGGTGTATGCGGCGGTCAAGGTTCACCTGGGCGAGCGCTCCGACTCCGAATTGATGGTAGATGTCAATGAGATGTCCCAGCTCGACACCGTAGCCGACTGAAAAGGGGAGCCGCTCCAGGAGGGTCCTCCGGCCGGCGTATTCGCCGCTCAACGGTTGCACGAGGCAGGCGAGTTCCGGGTAGAAAAGAGAAAACAAGGGACGCACCAGGATCTCGGTGACCCTTCCGCCTCCTGCTGGGATCAGTTGCCCCGTCGTCCTGAAAGGACGCTCGTAGAAGGCTTTAACGTACCCGATTCGGGGTTCCCGCAGGAGGGGACCCAAAAGGCCGTACACGAATTTCGGAGCGATATTGCTGATGTCGGCGTCGATCCACACGATTATGTCGCCGGAGAGCACGTACAGGCTCTTCCAGAGGTTTTCTCCTTTGCCGCGGTATGACCCGTACTTTTTGAGGATCTCATTAGACGAGAAGACTACCGCCCCGTTTCCCATAGCCACCTCGCGAGTCCGGTCCGTGGAACCCGAATCGATGATGGCGATTTCGTCGAGGAGGGGAAAGCGGTCCATGAGTTCCGTCTTGAGGATGAGAATCTCTTTGCCGATGGTTGTTTCTTCGTTGAGGGTCGGGAAGGCGAGGGAAATCCTTAAACCTTGCCGCGCCTTCAACTCCACGAGTTTCGCTTTATCCTTGAATTCATCGTGATGGAAGGTGTTCCCGAGGATGCGATCGCCTTTCATCGTACTCCGCCTTCGCTTCGGCCTGTACATTCTTCGAGGAAGGTCAACAGCAGACGGAACCCGGTCTCGATGGGCCGGATGTCGATATATTCCTCCTTGAAGCTCTTCCTGCCTGTGGTGATGCCAATGCAGACCGCCGGGATATCGAACGAATTGATGAAGGCGGTATAGCCGGGAATGGAAACCGGACGGGATTTGAGCCTGAGCCTGCCAACTACACTCCGGAGAATGGCGTTCAAGCCGGAGTTGATCTCAGCGTTTCCAGCCGGGAGAAACGTCTTGACCGCGATCTCCACGGCGGCGCCCGTTTCGACGGAGATGCTCTTGATGGTTGCACACACCGCGTTTTTGGCCATTTCCAGCGAGTTTCTATCCGGCGAGAAGATTTCCAGCTCGAGGATCCCTTCCGAGGCATACCACCCGAAACCGACGCCGGCTTCGAGCCTGGCAACGTTGAGGAAAGTGTTGTTCTCGCTGTCCCACCGGATGCTGTCGAGTCGGAACGCGACATTCGCTAAGACCGAGATGGCGGAAGGGGCGGGCTTTCCTCCCATGACCTCCTGCTCGGGTGTCCGGGCCGTCACGGAGAGCTTGTACGTCCCCATGGGCTGCTCCTCGACCCGGCCGAGTTCCAGACCGCGAACATGGACTGCAAGACGAAGCTTCTCCTTCCAGTCCCGGAGAAATTTTTCCAGAGGCTGGACCTCCTGCGCCCCGGGATCGAAAGAGGTGAAGAGGAGTGTGATATTCCGGTCGTATTGGATAGCGTTGTTGGCCAGGTATTCGGCCAGAACCAGCAGGGTGGCCACGCCGACTGAGTTCTCCGCGATTCCCTTGCCACATACCCGTCCTCCTTCGAGCCTGGTCATGCTGTCGATAGGGGAATACGCTTCGTTCCTGATATCTGCGAAAAGAAGTGTGTGTTCGTCCGTGTGGTCGAAGGCCGGTACGATGGCGGTGACGTTGCCGTAATCGTCGATGGAGGAGTTGGGATATCCGCACTCGGACAGTCTCTGGAGGATGAAATCAGCCCGCAGAGCCTCCCGTTCGGTCGGAGACGGTATCTCGTTGAAAAGGATCGCGTCGGAAACGATGCGGTTGACGTACGGACCGACTGCCGCCTTGAGTGTCACAGCCGCCCGACCTTTCAGGAGCCGTCCCACGCTCTTCCTGACACTTAAGAATAGTTTCTTTACTCTTCCAATGAAAGAACCGTGCATAGAGGCCTACCTCTTTTGAAAGAACCAACCACCGATCTCCGACAGGTGATCGAATCTATAATACCGCGCCCTTCCCGGTTGTTCAAGTAAAATTACGGTCTAATACTGGAACTTTGGCCGAAGTAGTATTACACTGGAGGTCGACATGAAAATCGCGCTCATGCACTACCATCTGCAGCCTGGAGGTGTTACCACTGTAATCCGGGAGCAATTCGCCGTCTTAAGGCGGGTCGTCGACTGCCTGATCCTTACAGGGGAATCTTCGAACGAACCGAACCAGGCCTTAAGCCGCGGAAAGCCTTTCGCGGCCGGCTCGAACGCAGCAGAGGAGGCTGCCTTCCGGGCAGCGGTCCGTGTCGTCCCAGGGATTGGGTACGACAGTCGTGACGGCGGTGGTTTGGATCCGAGCCGTATGGCGAAGACCGTGATGAAAGCCATGACCGAAGCCTGGGGATCTCCGGCCGATATACTCCACGTCCACAACCCGACCCTCAACAAGAACTCCTCCCTCCCGGCGGTGCTTCGGTTATTGCAGGAAGAAGGAATCGCTCTTTTCCTCCAGGTTCATGACCTGGCCGAGGACGGCCGACCCTCGGCTTTCTACCCCTCCGGCGAGTACCCGGAAGATTGCCATTACGGGACCGTCAATTCCCGCGACCGGGCCGCCCTCCTTGCCTCAGGTCTTTGCCCCGACGGAATCCACCTTCTTTTCAATGTGGTTCGTCCTGTCGTCTGGTCATCGGACGGAGTCGCGCCGTTGCGGCGTAGTCGCCTGGCCGGCCGCCGCATGATCTATCCCGTCCGTGGTATCCGGCGGAAGAATATCGGCGAGGCATTGTTCCTGGGGGTGCTCCTCGGCTCGGATGTCTCGGTAACCCTGCCGCCGCGGAACGCGGCGGACCGTGCCCGCTACGAGGCCTGGAAGGATTTTGCGCAGCGGCACGGTGTGGAGGCGGGATTCGATGCGGGTCTCGCCTGCCGCCTGGATGAGCTGATGAGTCAGGCGGACGCAGCGGTGACCACGAGCGTCAACGAGGGTTTCGGCTTCTCTTTCCTTGAGCCATGGACCGCCGGAGTGGCGGTGATGGGAAGGCGCCTCGACCACGTGTGCCGCGATTTCGAGGAGGCGGGAGTCAGTCTTCCTTACCTGTACTCCTCCCTGCAAGTTCCCATTGTCCTGTTCGATGCGCCGGGTTTTTTCATTCGATGGCGGGTTGCCATCACCGCGGCCTTCCAGTCCTTCGGCCGGGCGATCGACGGTGCAGCCATGGAGCGGGCATGCTCCGCCATGACTGCCGGCGGCTTCGTGGACTTTGCCGCGCTCGACGAGGAAGCCCAGCGCGAAGTGATCGCCCGGACAATGTCCAGCCAAAAGGTCAGGCAGGAGATCGAGGCTCTCAATCCCATCGTGGAAGGACTGCGGAGCGCCCTGGCCGCCCCTGACCCATCCCTCGCCGAAGGTAACCGCACCGTCATCATTGCGCGGTACGGACCCGAGCGGTACTCGGAGCTCTTACGCGGCGTCTACCGGGCAGTCGTCGAAAACCCGGTCCGACATCGCATCAACCGCGGAGCACTCCTCGACCGCTTCCTGAGACTTAAGCGATTCAGGATGCTCGAGCAGCGGTAGATCGCCATGGAATCATTGCTTGTCCGATCTCAAAGCCTTAAGTCCTAGGCCCATCGGAAAAGCCGCCGAATCAGTCCCTGCGGCGGGGCGAGGCCGAAAAAGCTGGAGATCAGGTTGGCCAGCTCCTTACGCAGGATTTGGAACGAGAAGTACTTGCGGGCCAGCTCGAAGTTTCTATCCACCATCTCCTTTCTGCGATTTGAATTCATCAGCACGTCGGTCACCTGCCTGACAGCCGTATCGGTCAGGTATCCATCGATCGCCACCACATCGAAACCTTTAGGCTCTATATCCACGATAAACACCGAGTACCTGTTCATCAGAATGGGTTTCTTGAAGTACACCGCCTCCAGGAAAGCGTTGCCGAACCCCTCGTAGATGCTCGGGTAAGTGATCAGGTCCATGTGGGGATAGACATCCCAGAGGGAGTAGAGTTTTTCCCCGGTGGCGGAAAATCTGTTTTCCTCATGCAGCCGGTTATAGATGAAATGCAGGGGCACCCCCTGCCTCTTTCCCCATTCCTTGACCCATTCCGTATAGGCCGGCCCCTCATCCCCCAGCGAATGGGACACGATAAGCCTGACTTTGGGCATGTTAAGCAACTGCACCAGGTAGATAGCCTGCTCGATCCCCTTGCGGTACACCACCCGCGTGGGCTGCAGGATAAGGATATCGTCCGGCTTGAAGCCCAGGTCCTTACGGAACTGCCGGTCGGAGCCGCTCATTTTCGACGGCTTTTTCTCGAAGTCCATCACGTTGAAGATCAGGCTGGCTGCGATGCTCCGACGGGCGGCCAGCTCAGCCCGGGCCATTGAGTTGATGACTACGTGCTTGATCGAAGGCAGGTCCGGCGGAAAAGCCATGTTCAGGATGTCCTGACAGGCGTTCATCAGGAATCGCGGCCTCTCCCAGTAGAAGTCGTGGTGGTGGGCGATGGTCGGAATGCCGGTCTCGGCAATCAGCTCGGTGATCGCCATGCCGAGGGGCAGATGCATGGGAATGGAGAGGGCGTTCTCCGGGATGATGAGGTCGATCCGGAACTTGTGGATGAACTCGTAGAGCTTGTCTTTTAGAAAATCCTTCTGCCGGTGCAGGGCTTCAGTCATCTGGCGGTTGCGCTTCTGGGTTCCAAACAGCGTCCGGTTGAGCTCCAGAGCCGAGGGATGCCCGAAGAAAGCCTCGGGTATCAGCAGGCTGGCCTGCGGGTCCCGGTCCAGCTCCCCGGCAAACCAGAAACAGTGGTGCTTGAACTCCCGCAGCACCGAGGCCCACTTTTCGGCTTCCAGGGAGACCCCATCCAGGCCTCGAAAGCGGGTGGAGATGAAACCGATGTTAAGCGATCTGTTACGCTTTCCGTTTTTAAGTCGCATGCAGCCACCAATAGTATTGTTTTTGCGTATTTCTCGTCAACAGGTGCGGGGGAGAGGCGACGTTCAACCCTGGACCCCCGGTTTCAGCCAGAAAACTTGATAGGGGTTCAGCCGCAGGGTCTGCCTGGCCGTGGCAGTCTCCGTTTGCCCGGTAATGAGATCGGTCAGTCCGTCTAGTGGAAAATCAAAGATGGCGCGCAAGTCCAATTCAACCACTCGCCCTTTGCTCGAAACATTGTGCAGGCAGAGTACCTGCTCTGCTTCATCGGGGGCACGGCGCAGCAAAGCAAAGATTGATCTATCACAATTCAGGACACGCTGCTCACCCTGCGGATGAAAGGCCGGATGCGCGGTGCGCACGTTAAGCAGTTGCTTGTATCGAATGAATACGTTATGCCGCCTCGAGCCTGGATCGTCCAATTCGCCCTCAAGCGCCGTCCGATCACACTTCTCGCGGTTGATGGCGCGATTACTGCCGCTTAAGCTTACGCCCTCGCGCCAGCCCTCTGAACCGAACAGGCTGTGGAAGTAGATGCCCGGGACGCCGACCAGGGCGAGCATAATTGCCTGCGCGGCCATAAACCGATCAATCCGGAGGTCGATGGCTTCATCGGTTACGGGATTCGACAGCGCATTAAAATAGTTGAGATTGAGCTCGTAAGGGCTCGTTGTTCCGTCAGGATTGTTTTTGTATGAGACCAGCCCGCCGTGAGCCAGCGCACGCCTCACGAGTGCCTCAATTTCCGAAAGCTTAAGAATCCCACGCGCCGGATTGAGGCCGATACCATCGTGAGAAGCCAGGAAATTGAGAAAGGTGACGCGCCCCCCCGGCCGCGATAGCCTCCCCGCCCATTGCGAGAGAGTCCTGGCGTTGCCGGTATGGAAGGCGTGCAGCACGAGGGGCGGCAAGGCAAAATTATAGACCAATTGCGCCTCGTTTGTCCCATCCCCAAAGTAGGCAATGTTTTCCGTATGCGGCACGTTTGTCTCGGTAATCAGCCCGACGTGCGGCGCCGCCTCATCCAACACAGCCTTAAGGAGTTGAATGATACGATGGGTTTGCGGCAGATGGATGCAGGGTGTGCCGAGCTCCTTCCACAAGTAGGCAATTGCATCGAGCCGAATGAACCCGGCTCCGTGGGACACGTAGAATAAGAGTGTATCAATCATCTTTAGTAGTACGGCGGGGTTAGTATAGTTCAGATCAACCTGGTCGGGGCTGAACGTTGTCCATACCAATTTTTCGCCCGAAGGTGTAGCGAAGCGCGTCAGCAAAGGCGATGAACGGGGACGAACTACCTGGGAAAGATCGGTCCCTTCCGGCACGACGATAAAATAGTCGCTGTAAACCGGATCATCACGTAAGAAACTTTGGAACCACCTGCTCTGGGCTGAGACGTGGTTGAACACCGCGTCGAAGACCAGTCGAAAACGCTGATTCAGCCGCCCTACATCATCCCAGTCGCCGAGCACGGGATCAACCACCCGGTAGTCAATCACCGCGAAACCGTCATCCGAAGACGATGGGTAGAACGGCAGAAGATGAATGCCGCTGACAGTGCCCACCAGGTATCGCTCGCAAAAATCGGCCAGGCTACGAAGAGGCAGTCGGCCCGGCTCCTGCACCTGATCGGCATAGGTGATGAGGATCGCATCGCGCTCGGTAAGCCCCATCGCGCGTGGAGCGGGAATATGCGTGCGATAGTGGGCAATGAGCGCTGCCAGACGGTCGAAAGCAGCCCGCCCGGCAGCCTCCCCGTAAAGTGCGATGAGGTGCGAGGCGATGGTGTTCACGCTCACCTAACCTTTAACCCCGCCGGCCACCAGCCCCTGTTCCAGGAAACGCTGGAAGAGGAAGAATAACAGCACGATCGGAATGGTCATAACGGTGCTGGCCGCCATCACCACATCCCAACGCGTGTTTAATTGCTCAGAGATGGACAGTAACTTGATCGGCAAGGTAAAGTTTTCCCGCTTATTCAGAAAGATGAAGGCGTACAGGAACTCGTTCCAGGCGATCATGAAAGCATATATCGCCACCGACACCATGGCGGGCACCGAGAGGGGGAAGGTAATGTGCGTAATCACCTTAAGCCGGCTTAAGCCGTCAATCAGCCCGGCTTGCTCAATCTCTTCCGGAACAGTACGAAAGTAACTGGACAGCATGTAGAGCGCCACCGGCAGCGTTTGAGCCAGGTACGTTAGAATCAGGACACCAAGGTTGTCTTGCACCTCAAAGGCAAATGTATCGCCGATCTGGGCCAGCATGGCAAACAGCGGGATGATGAGCAAGACCCCTGGAAAGAGGTACACCATCAGGATGATGTTCAGGAGAACTCTCTTGCCCCGGAAGCGGAGCCGGGCCACCGCGTAGGCTCCAAACGAAGCCAGAATAATCGCCAGCATCGCGGTCGTCGCAGCCACGACCGCAGTATTCAGCAGATTGCGCCCAAAACCAAGTTCGAAAAAGAGGATACGATAGGCTTCCAGGTGAATCTGGCTGGGGAAAAAGACCGGCCGGCGGCCAAACAACTCCATTAAGTTCTTCATGGACGAAGTTACCATCCAATAAAATGGAAAAAGAATCGAAAAGACCACCGCGAGCAGGATGATCCAAAAGAGGATGCGGCCTGGTTTTACCTTGACTGTGATTACCATTGCAGCACCTTGCGAATGTAAATCAGCATAAAGACCAGCAGAATCACAACCAGAAACATGGCTGTGGCAGCCCCCTGACCGAAATCGAATAATTTGAAACTGAATTCGTAGGTCAGGATGGGCAGGACGCGCGTGCCGAACCCGCCGCCGGTAAGCAGGAATATATCGTCGAATTTATTAAAGGTCCACATCAGCCGGAGCAGAAAAATGGTTCCCAGGACATAGCGCAACTCCGGCAAAGTGATATGCCAGAACCGGCGCCACCGGCCGGCTCCGTCTACGGAGGCAGCTTCATACAGGGTCACATCGATCGCCTGGAGGCGGGCCAGGATCATGAGCATGGCAAAGGGAAAATACCGCCAGCCCTCAAAGAGGATGACGATAACTAAAGCCATGCCTTGTTGGCCCAGCCAGGCTATTGGCTCATCAATCAGGCCGAGCCGGAGCAAAGTCCAGTTTACCACCCCGCGAACCGTTGGATCGAGCAGCCACTTCCAGATATAGGCGACAGAGATAAGGGGAGCAATATAGGGAATGAGGAAGATGGAGCGCGCCAACCCCCGGCCCGGAAAGGATTGATTCAAGAGTAGCCCGGCTCCCAATCCTGCGATCACCGTTATGGAGGTGGCTGTAAACGAATAGAGCACCGAAGTCGTTAAAGCGTCTGGAAATGCAAAATCCCTGGCAGTGCGTCCATAGTTATCCAGCCTGACAAAACGGGCGCGGAACACGTCATTCAGATTGTCCAGGCCAATGCGATGCAGGCTGATCCACACGTTAAAAAAAACCGGGAAGATAATGAGCCCGATGACGATCGCAAAAGTGGGGATGATTAAAAAATAAGCCAGCCGCGCTTCACGTTGCGCCATTGTGCGTGTCCGTACTCGCTCTAACATCTGTTTCCCGCCTTGCCCCCTTAAGCCCTCCTCCGTCGGCACTTTCTAAAGAACGGAGGAGGCGAGAGGGGTATAGAGTCTATTTCTTTTCAGCCAGACGCGTCTTGTACAGTTCTTCTACGCGCTGTTGCAGCCAGTCGGCTGCTTGCTGGGCCGTCATCTGTCCCCCGACGACATTGCTGATGGCCTGGGGTACCAGGAGCCGACCTTCCATATCACCAATGACGGCGCGTTCGACCGGTCCCATCTGCGGTGCAAACGCCCAGCGCTGCATGGTGTTGTAACCGTTGACGACAGTATCAATGACGTCTTTCGGATACTTTTGAAAGATAGCGTGCTTCGACCAGGCTTCCACGGCCGTCTTGCGGACCGGAATCTTGCCGTTAGGTGCCAGGAAGAGGATATCAATATAATCCTGGCCGGTAAGCATGTGCTTAAGCAACCGGACCGCAGCCTCCACGTCGGTTCCCTTATAGATGGCCATGACGACCAGTTGGCCGTAGGTAGCGCTCCCGCCGCGCCTGCCGGTCATCAGCGGTGCAAAACCGGTCAGGTTACCCAGATCTTTCACTGTCGGCTCTACGCCCTTTTGCAGCCCGACCAGATCGTCCATGACGTAGGTCGAGTACCAGAGCATCGGCGCCTGACCCGTGATGTAAAACTCGCGCGCCTGTTTCCAGTAGTTGGGTCCGGGCGCTGAGCACGCTTGCAGGCCTGTGTAGAAGGTCAGTGCTTCTACCATTTCCGGTGAATTCATGGCGACTTTTTTGTCCTGGTCGAAGGGAAAGGCGCCGTTGGACATGGCGACTTGCTCAAAGACTTGTGCGCCGTAGTTTTGACTGGGGTCGGTGCCCAGTGTCAGGCCGTAGAGGTAGTCTAGTTTGCCTTTGAGCGCCTCGCATGCCTTCTGAATGTCGTCCCACTTGACCGGCGCGGCCAGGTTCAGTTTTTTGAACGCATCACTACGATACCAGAGCGCCTGGATCCAGCCGTCAAAGGGGACGGCCGCATACTTGCCGTCCGGCGTGCGTACCAGATCGAGGACGCCTTTGTGGAAGGTGTCTTCGCCCAGTTCCTTTATCACCTGCGTGGCCGCGTCCACGTCGAGGATGCCGTCGGCGAGGAATGGCGCGACGCGCTCAACTCCCACGCGAGCGATGTCGGGAAGACGATTCGCACCGCGCGCGGTGGCAATACGCTGGCTTGTGGTGGCCTCGTCAATCGGCACGATGCGGGCGTCCACGTCGGGATTCTTAGCCATAAAGTTGTCGGCCACTTTTTCGTATGCCACCACCCGGTATTCCTCGTTGTCGGTGCTCCAGAGTTCCACCACCGTTTTCTTCGCGACCTCCTGCTTAGGCGCAGCCCAGGCGGACATGGCCGCGAATACGAAAATTGTCAGACCCAGGATACAACGGAATCTGTTTTTTGACATTTGTTCCTCCTGTCTTTTGTTTTGATGTTTCATTTTGCAGATTCAATCTCGACTGTTCTTTAACTTTTCACCTCCTTCTATCGCTGTTCGAGCTCGATGCGCACACGCCGGAATTCGGCTGAATCAGGACATGGCGCCAACATGACTGCCCAAAACGTTTTGGACAAATCAGAAAAGAATGAATCACTACGGGCTTACGCCCGTAGTATCTTCGTTCCGCATGGTACGGCCTTCGGCCGGTTGTCGTATCGCCATGTACAATGGCGGGTTCCCAAAGAAAAAG
>JBFMGN010000699.1:0-2529 GCA_040752435.1 Spirochaetota bacterium | reverse complement strand
CTCCCCGGCTTCCTTTATGGCCAAAACCTCGGCGTGTGGTGTTCCGGCCCTGGCGTGATATCCCTTCCCCACTACGGCCCCGTCCTTTACCAGCACCGCCCCCACCATGGGATTGGGGCTTGTCCGGCCCATGGCCCTGGCGGCCAGATCAAGGGCCATATTCATGTAATACCGGTGGTCCAAACATATCATCTCCAAAAAACGACAAATCCCGAGGATTTACACCCCCGGGGAATGAGCACAAAAGGATATCCCGCCCGCATGGCGACGCGGAAAGCCAAGAGCGCTCCACCCTCTCCCATCCAGACTTTGGGCGCCGGAAAGGCGCCATAACTGTCGGCTCCGGACTTTCACCGGATCAACCCCTTAGGGCTCGCGGGCTCGGCCCGGTTCAACAGGCCATACCGCCGGTAGGGAATTCCACCCGTCCCCGAAGGCTATCGAGCAAATTTTTTTTAATTATTATAGGGCTATTTATCCCGGAGTGTCAAACATAAGTTTACCCGCCGCATGATCTTACGCACAATGATATTTCAATTTTTATTTATACATACGTTTTTTGTCTGATAGCCCCGTATAATCATTCAGTCTTATAGAAACAGGGATTATGTGTTAAACAACGGTTTTATCCCGGGGCCAACCGTTATAGTTCTGTTTCTATACCTTTAAGACCTGAAAGATCCCCACTTCCAGAAATGTAAAATATAGTTAATATTAACTTTTTCGTTAAATAGTGCTATTTATGTAGGAAAATGAGAGCGTACCTCGAAATTCTCCAAAAAATGCGCCAACAAATTAAGGAGAGGAGGCACGCTCAAGAATGACTCTTGAATCATTTACCACCTTCCTTGTATCACAGATGGAGGGAATCCGCAAGTCTCAAATAAAAACTCTGGCAGCACTGGTTTTGGGTCTTTTTAATTCAACCAACATAAGCATTGCAGCCATCGGTCGGGCGATGAAAGGAGTGGTTAAGCCAAAACACAATATAAAGAAGGTTGACAGGTTTTTAGGTAACGACAGGATAAACATCCTTGCCATGGCCGGCGCTTTACTTTGCATGCTGGTAAGCCATTTACCGAAAAACTCGAAATTAATGATTGCCATGGATTGGACTGATCTCCATGATGATAAGCACCAAACCCTTGTGTTAGCTGTAATTGCTTGTGGTAGGGCTATCCCTGTGCTGTGGCGGACAGCCGATAAAGACTGCCTTAAAGGGAATCAGACCCAAATAGAGCTTGAAATACTTAAGGACCTTAAAACAATTATCCCCCTGAATACCGAGCTTATTATTTTAGCAGATCGGGGCTTTTGTAATATTGAATTGTTTGAGCAGATTAAAAGCCTTGGCTTTGAGTATGTTATCCGCCTCAGAAGGAATTTTTACATTTATTGCAAGCACTATAGCGGCTCCCTTGAAAAATTGATTATTGAGCCGGGTACCTTACGTGACATGGGAGTAACATTGTTCAGCACTAAAAAGCGGTACCCGTTACGTATAGTTGCCTTTTATGCTGCCGGGCAGAAAGAACCCTGGATATTGGCAACCAATTCAAAAGAAGATGCAGGGTATATAGTATCTCTTTATGGTCGCAGGATGGAAATTGAAGAATGCTTCCGCGACTTGAAAAATGAGAGAAACGGCCTTTGCCTACGTGGTGCCAGGCATCATAGTGTTAATCGTTATGACCGACTATTCCTTGTTATTGCTTACGGTTACCTTTTTATGGTATTAGCCGGCCAGTGGGGCGAAGAACGTGGTGTCCATCGTGGCCTAATGGCCAATACTGTAAAGCACCGAACTCTCGGCTTATGGCGCGTAGGTAAATATATTTTGAATAACCATAATGCCTATCCAGTAAGACCAGAGTTTTTAGCCTTAAGAATACAAAAGGTCGTTCTTATTGCTTGAGCTAATCATTAAAAGTGGGGATACTTCAGGCGGCTAATAGAGATTGCAGACCAAAGAATGTATAATGCAAAATCATCTCAATACAATTGACAAGATTTAGAACTTCATTCCATAACAGGAGGCCTTGAATATCGTCAAGAGCAGATAACAAGATCCAATTTTAAGGAGAAGGAAGCTTCAAACGGGGCTTCCTTTTTTGCTGCCATTTTGCCGCAAGAGGAGGTGAAAGCGATGGCAACCAGAGGAAGAAAACCAAAACCGACCGTGCTAAAACTCTTAGAGGGAAACCCGGGCAGACGCCCCCTTAACCAAAAGGAACCGAAGCCGGAGAAAAAAGCTCCCCGCTGTCCGGCCTGGCTTGCACCGGAAGCAAAAAAAGAATGGCGGCGGATGTCCAGGCAAATGGAGAATCTGGGCGTATTAACCCAGGTGGACGCGGCTGCATTTGCGGGCTACTGCCAGGCCTATGCCCGGTGGAAAGAAGCCGAGGAATTCATCTCCAAGCACGGGACCATCTTTAAAACTCCGTCCGGATACATCCAGCAGGTGCCGCAGGTGTCCGTCGCCCAGACCTACCTCAAGATTATGAGGGACTTCTGTTCCGAGTTTGGCCT
>JBFMGN010000698.1:0-2530 GCA_040752435.1 Spirochaetota bacterium | reverse complement strand
CCCCTCTGTCGGTTCCATCGCCCGCAGGACACAACGTCCAATTGTCGTTTTCCCGCTTCCCGATTCCCCCACAAGACCGAGTGTTTCACCTTCATTGATATAAAAACTTACTCCGTCAACTGCTTTTATATATCCGACCAGGTGCTTCATAAATCCTTTTTCAATTGGGAAGTATTTTTTCAACGCCTTTACTTCAAGAAGTTTGTGGTTGCTACTCATGATCCTCTTCTTTTTCTCGATGGAACAGAAAACAGCGAACAAGATGACCTTTTTTAATTTCCAATAAAGAGGGGATCTGTTTGTTACAAATTCCCTCTATCGAGCGAGGACATCTTGAATAAAAACGACACATTTCAGGGAGTCCTATCGGCAACGGCACCGTTCCTTCAATCGCATCAAGACGAACTCTGGCTTTCCTGCCGATTCTGGGTATTGATTTTAGTAACCGATCTGTATAGGGATGCAGAGGGTCTTTTAATATGTCTCTTTTTCCTCCATATTCAACGATTTTTCCCAAATACATAACGGCGATTTCATCGGCAATTTCAGCCATAACACCCAAATCATGGGTTATATATAAAACCGCCATGGCGAGCCGGTCTTGAAATTTTTTTATAAGTTCCAATATCTGAGCCTGTACGGTAACATCCAGAGCCGTAGTGGGTTCATCTGCAATCAGTAGAGACGGATGACAGGATAAGGCCATGGCAATCATTACTCGCTGCCGCAACCCACCTGAAAGCTGATGAGGATATTCATAAAATCGCTGGCTGCTGTTTGGAATGCCCACATTGGCAAGCATTTCTAAAGCAATTTCTTTCGCTTCATTTTTATTTCGAGTATGATGAAGTAAAATCGATTCAACTATTTGTTTCCCGACCGTGTGAACCGGTGATAAGCTGGTCATTGGTTCCTGGAAAATCATGGAAATTTCTTTTCCACGAATTTTCCTGATTTCTTTTCCACTTTGATTAAGTTCAACGAGATTCAAGGGTTGGTTCCGTTCTCGATGAAGGATTATCTCTCCGCTAAAAATATTTCCGGGGGGCGGAACAATTCTCAATATGGATTGAGCCGTTACGCTCTTGCCGCAACCGCTTTCGCCGATTAAGCCCAGGGTTTGCTGTTTTTGCACCCTGAAACTTACACCGTCAACTGCTTTTAAGATACCCTCATCGAGCTTGAAGAAAGTTTTTAGATTACTTAATTCAATAACTTTACTTTGCAACGAATTTAATCCTTTCCACTGCAATTACTTCGCTTTAGCCGCGACGGGCTATTTATATGGATCAGCGGCATCGCGGAGTCCATCTCCCGAAAAATTAAAGGCTAAAACAACGCCGATCACAAATATTCCCGGAATCAATAACCAGGGGTACAAAGAGACATTACTGAAACTCTGGGCCTGTTGGAGCAAAACTCCCCAACTGACTACCGGCGGACGTAATCCTAAGCCGAGAAAACTCAAAGCCGTTTCGCCTAAGATCATACCGGGGATGGAAAGAGTCAATCTTACGATCAGGTAACTTAAGAAGGAGGGAACGAGATGTCTTATAATGATTACGGCATCCGTTGCACCGGAAATTTTTGCTGCCATGACAAAATCCTCTTCTCGGAGTTCAAGAAATTTTCCGCGGACAACTCTGGCTACCCCGCACCAGCCAACCATTGAAAGAATAATGGTAATGCCTAAATAAACAGTAATAGGCGACCATCCGGGAGGCAGAGCTGCGGCCAGCGCCATCCACAAAGGTATCGTCGGAATGGACAGCAAAAACTCAATAATGCGTTGAATAAACATGTCGATCCGCCCGCCATAATACCCGGAGATTCCACCCACTAATACCCCGATAACAAAACTCACGAACACTCCTACTAATCCAATGGACAGAGAAACTCTTGAAGCATAAAGAGTGCGGGAGAACAGATCTCTGCCCAGCTTATCCGTTCCAAAAAGGAAAACCGTTCCGTTCTTAACGCCGAACAGATGTACATCCGTTTCGAATAGATTCCACAGCTTATATTTTTCCCCATGAACAAAAAACCGGATTGGAAATTTTTCTGACTTGTCTTCTGTGTAAACCCGCATGAATTTTTGCGTATCGAGCCTTAAAACAAGTTTGTACACAAAAGGTTGAAGATGAAATCCTTGATCGTCGATAAAGTGGATTTTTTGCGGCGGACAGTGTATTTCAGGATAACGGGTCAAAGTTGTATAGGGAGCGATAAATTCACAGAATACAGCCGTAAAATAAAATATTGAGAGAACTACAAGGCTTACCCTGGCAATTTTGTGCTTGAGAAATTTTTTACGCATCAGTTGCCATTGAGATGCCATATAGTAACTTTCTTCGGCGGTAACTATTTCCTTCTTTTTCACTTCTGATCCATTCATCCTTGTTGTTTTTATCTTTTTTCGAATTTGATACGTGGATCAAATATCACTAACAGAATATCCGAAACGAGTGTTCCGATTATAGTTAAAACACACAGCAGCATTACAATCGCACCGGCTAAATAGGTATCCTGT
>JBFMGN010000697.1:0-2530 GCA_040752435.1 Spirochaetota bacterium | reverse complement strand
TGAGGATGGGGTCGTACTCTTTTAAGATTTCTTCGCCCAGAGTATCCTGGCTTAAGTCGCTCACGCCTTCGCCTCCAGAACTTCCCCCAACTTTTGGATATTGTATATTTCCTGGTAGAATCCATCCTCCGCAACGAGGGTTTCGTGGGTTCCCCGCTGAACAATCTCGCCCCCATCCATAACGATAATGAAATCCGCTATCTTTAGGGTAGAAATCCTGTGGGAGATGAGGATCGAGGTTTTCCCTTTTAGATAAGCCTGCAAATTTTGAAGAATTGAATTTTCGGTTTCCGTGTCCACCGATGAAAACGAATCGTCAAGGAGGAGTATCTTCGGATCAACCGCCAGCGCCCTGGATAAGGCGATCCGCTGTTTCTGCCCGCCCGAAAGGCTTACCCCCCGCTCCCCGATAATCGTATCAAGCCCTTCCGGAAAGGTTCTCACGTCCCGGTTTATAGTCGAAATCTCTGCCATTCGGTTAATCTTTTCCGAGAATTGTTTTCCGTCCCTGTTCTTCATTCCAAAACTGATATTGGCGCATATACTGTCCGAGAAAAGAAAGATATCCTGGGGTATCATAGCTATGAAGCTTCTTAAAACTGAAAGGTCGTAGGACTGTACCTCCTCTCCATCGATAAAAAGAGTGCCCGGCGGTGGGTCCAGTATCCGGGGGAGAAGGTTAACCAGAGTGCTTTTCCCGGAACCGGTTTTCCCTAAGATTCCAAGGATGGTTCCCTCTGGAATCTCAAGGTTGATGTTTTTTACAGCCGGGGTGTGACTGTCGGAGTAGGTAAAGGAGAGGTTCTTGAATGTTATTTTACCCAGTATCTTTTTTCCATCCGGCTTGCCGATTGCCTTTTCCGGACTGGCAATATCGGGCATTTCTTCCAGTATTCTGTTTATGCGCCCAAGAGATGCGGTTCCCCGCTGAATGAGGGTAATGGTAAAACCAGCGCCCATAACCGGCCATACCAACATCTGGAGGTAGGAGAGAAAGGCAGTAAAATCCCCGGGGCTGGATCTTCCCTCAATCACCCCTTTCCCCCCGAGGAAAAGGAAGATAACATTTGTCAGTCCCGACAGAAAGACGATTAAAGGAAAAAAGATCCCGTATATACGTACCAGTTCCATATTGCGTTTAGAATACTCTTCGTTTTTCTCGCCGAACTTCCGGAGGTAAGCTTTTTCCTGGACAAACGTTTTTAACACTCTGATTCCAGAGATGGATTCCTGGACCATCTCACTGATGGTGGAAAATCCCTCCTGAACCCGCCTAAATTGTTCTCCGATTGTTTTACCGAAGAAAAGGATTCCCACTGTTATGAGAGGCAAGGGCAGAACTGTCAAGGCCGTCAGGCCGGCATCTTGTTTAAAAAGTATCAATAGAATCGCCAGGGTCATAAAAATCCCATCTATAAGGGCAACCAGGGCCATACCGGTAGCCATCCGAATTGCATCAATATCATTGGTGAATCGGGACATAAGATCTCCCGTTTTATACCTGGAGTAAAATGTTCGTGAGAGTTTAAGCAGGTGAGAAAAAAGTTTATCTCTCAATTCCTT
Organism: Spirochaetota bacterium; assembly: GCA_040752435.1. Taxonomy (GTDB): domain Bacteria; phylum Spirochaetota; class Spirochaetia; order SPDA01; family JBFMGN01; genus JBFMGN01. The sequence goes on along the minus strand of JBFMGN010000697.1, from coordinate 967 downwards.
TTCTATGCGCCTGGATGCGCCGTGGATGAAAAAACGCCAGCCGAAGCGGCCCAGCCCGATAATTAGAGCAACCGCGGCAATCTCTATCGCAAGAATCAGTATCCGGGCAAGGGGAAATGTTCCTTCTGAAATAATATCGACCGCCTTTCGCACTATTTGAGGTACGACCAGCTGTCCACCGTCCGTTACTACAAGACAGATAATTCCAGGGATGTACCAGAACAGATACTTTTTAAAGTAAGGCAGCAGAGTTTTCAGTTCTTTCATCTCAGCGTAACCTCCAGTTATTGCCACTGCACGTTTCTTTTCTATTTTCGGAACCGGATCGGTACATATGCGGGTACCTTTTTTTCGATAAACCGTATGGTGAACCTGGCAAACCGCTGCAACCCGTTTTCTATTCTGATATCCGGATTGCCATCTCCGATAAGGGGCTTCGCATAGTGTACAAAATCATCCGTTACATCCAGACCGCTTTCGGTTATCCACCCTTTCGGTAGATGCCTGACAGTATTGGCCACCTTTTCAAGCGGAACTTTATCGTAGTAAGGGGTATATTCTTTACCCGGTTTTCGAAGGATGGTGGCCATCCATCCGCTGCCGTGGTTTACAGCAATCTCAACCGCTTTACGGGCAACCTGGTACGCCTCCTGGATATCCACCCGTGAAGCAAAAAGGGAGGTGCAGCGCTGCAACACACCGGGAACCTGTCCGGTCGCCTGTCCCCTGGCATTAAGTCCCATGTGGTTAAGATAATTAATCACTTTCTGCGCCACAGTACTTTGGCTTGCGCCGTATTCGATATGTCCAAAACCATCATATGCTTCTCCCAGGTCACCCGCGTTGAAACCTTCACTCACAACTACAATACATCGTCCGGTTCGTTTCAGTTGCTCGTTGACATTATCGGCCAGAGATTCGAGGTTGTGACCGGATTCTGCCAAATACAACTGCAAAGGCATCTCTC
>JBFMGN010000696.1:0-2531 GCA_040752435.1 Spirochaetota bacterium | reverse complement strand
ATGCCGGTTATCAGCTTTCGGGAAGCCTTACGCCAGGCAATGGACGAAGAGATGGCGCGGGATGAAAGTGTAATTCTTCTGGGTGAGGAGGTTGCCCAATACAACGGCGCCTACAAGGTGAGCCAGGGTCTTCTTGATAAATACGGAGAAGAGCGGGTCATCGATACCCCGATATCCGAGGAAGGCTTTACAGGGCTCGGCGTGGGCGCAGCCATGGCAGGCTTGAAACCCATCGTGGAATGGATGACTTTTAACTTTGCCCTTATGGCCTACGACCAGGTGGTGAATAATGCGGCCAAAACGAGATATATGTCAGGGGGGCAGTTTACACTTCCAATTGTTTTCCGGGGACCTAACGGTCCGGCGGAATACCTTGCCGCGCAGCATTCCCAGGCGTTACAATCACTCTTTGCTCATATTCCCGGTCTGATCGTAGTTGCGCCGTCTACACCCTGCGATGCCAAGGGATTGCTGAAAACAGCCATCCGCGCTGAGAATCCGGTTGTCTTTCTGGAAGCGGAACTTATGTACACCTGGAAAGGAGAAGTTCCGGCGGAAGAGTATCTTATCCCCTTCGGCCAGGCAGAAATTAGAAAAGAAGGGGAAGATGTCACCCTGGTAGGTTTTTCGAAACCGATGAAACTTCTACATGAGGCGGCCGAGATTCTTGCCAAGGATGGTATTGAGGCGGAAGTGATTGATGTACGTTCCATTCGGCCGCTCGATGAAAAAACCATTTATGCTTCCGTTAAAAAGACAAACCGGTGTGTTGTGGTTGACGAGGCGTGGCCTTTTGCAAGCGTCGGTTCCCATATTGGATGGCTTATCTTAAGAAACTGTTTTGACTATCTCGATGCGCCGGTTGAGCTGGTTTCATCGGAAGATGTGCCGATGCCGTACAATCATACTCTGGAATTGGCAGCTCAGCCTTCGGTCGAAAAAATCGTGTCCGCTGCAAAAAGGGTGCTCTATATGGAAGCCAAAAATTAACGGAGAAACACAATGGCAGAGAAAATATTGATGCTTGCATTATCCCCCACGATGGAAGAGGGAACAATCGCGAAATGGCGTAAAAAAGAGGGAGATACGATTTCAATGGGGGATGTTCTCTGTGAAGTTGAAACCGATAAAGCGGCCATGGATTACGAATCGGTGCAGGAGGGAACATTGTTGAAGATCCTGGTTCCCGAAGGAGGATCAGTTGAAATCGAAGAGCCCATCGGGATCATCGGTCACAAAGGAGAGGATATAAGCGGCCTTTTGCATGAGCTCCAGGGCACTCCGATATTTACCCCGGTATCCGGAACTAAAGAAAAAGAAGAAATAAGCGCTATCGGCGACAGGCCGCCGCAGGCAGCCTGGATTAAGGCGTCTCCCCTTGCCCGTGCCCTTGCGTTCAGATCGGGTATTGAACTTGGTTCAATCAAGGGCAGCGGTCCTGGGGAAAGAATAATTAAACGGGATGTGGCAGTTGCCAAAGGCGGAGAAACTGAAAAAAAGCAGCCGTTGCCGTTGCAGCCGGCTGAGCTCAAGACGTTTAAGCAGGAGAAAATTCCTATCAGTAAAAAGAGAAAGATTATCGCGGAAAGGCTTTCCTCCTCCAAGTTCAGCGCTCCCCATTACTACCTTACGCTTTCAGTTGTAGTAGACAACCTGCTTACCTCCCGTCGGAAGTTAAACGAAGGGAGGGATAAAAAGGTATCCTTCAATGCCTTTCTTATCAAGTTCGCCGCAGAAGCGATAAAACATCACCCTGTAATAAACTCTTCCTGGCAGGAAGATGGAATAGTAAACTTCGGAACGATAGATATCGGCCTGGCTGTGGCTCAACCTGACGGGCTTATAACTCCGGTTCTTCGGGATTGCGGTTCCAAGGGGATACTTCACATCGATGATGAGTTGACAACGCTTGTTGGAAAAGCCCGCAATAATCAGTTGACCCCTGAAGAATATAAAGGGGCAACTTTTACTATAAGCAACCTGGGCTCCTACGGAATCGAAGAATTTACAGCCATAATCAATCCGCCCGGTTCGGCTATTCTGGCGGTAGGCACTATTAAAAAAGAACCGGTAATACTGGAAGACAACCGCCCTGGTACAGCTTCTATCATACGGCTTACTTTATCCTGCGATCACAGGGTAATCGACGGATCTGTCGGGGCTGCATTCTTAAAAAACCTTAAGGATATAATGGAAAATCCGATTCAGATACTTTATTAAGGAGAAAAATAATGGATGATTTTCAGTACGACATCGTAATTATCGGGGCAGGTCCCGGCGGCTATGTGGCAGCCATAAAGGCATCCCAGCTCGGTTTAAAAGCGTGCCTGATCGAGAAGGATAAGCTAGGCGGCGTGTGCCTTAATATGGGATGTATTCCATCGAAAGCCCTCATCCACCAGGCGGAAATCTTTAAGTCCGTAAAAGAACTGGAAGAGATGGGAGTAAAAACGGATTCAGCCAGTTTTGATTATTCCAGGGTTTTCAAAAAGTCCCGTAAAGCCGCGGACACCCTCTCCCGGGGGGTTCAA
>JBFMGN010000695.1:0-2540 GCA_040752435.1 Spirochaetota bacterium | reverse complement strand
ACTTTAAGACAATCCAGGGCTGCGCCTGCAATTAGATGTTGCCTTAAAATATCAAACAGGGCATTTTCATCCACCACCGCTCCCCGGGCGCAATTTATCAAATACGCGGTCGATTTCATCATCTTCAGTTGTTTAACGCCAATAAAGTTGGCCGTTTCTTTATTCAAAGGAATGTGAAGTGAGATATAATCTGATTCCTTCAAAATCTCTTCAAGAGTTCCTCTTGAACTGTGATTCTCTTCAAACACCTCGGGTGAGACATAAGGGTCAAAGGCTATAACCTTCATTCCAAGAAAAACAGCTTTCTTAGCCAGATTTCTTGCAATCCGGCCGAACCCGATAAGTCCAAGTATTTGATCTTTAATAGCCGGTATAGGAGCTGCCAGTTCAAAACCCCAGCCACCGCGCCGGACAAAGTTATCCAATTGTTTCAGTTTCTTATTACAAGCCAGTATAAGCATCAGAGCATGGTTGGCGACCTCTTCCGTACAAAAATCCGGCACATAAACCACTACAATATTGTGCCTGGTAGCCGCTTCATGATCCACATTATCCGTACCTGCTCCCAGCCGTCCAATTACCCTGCACTGTTTAAGTTTATCAATTACTTTACTGGTTACAGGCGCCTGGGCTGCTATAACAGCATCAGCCTCAACCGCAAAATCAATTACTTCTTCTTCGGTGGTACATTTTTTTTCGGTAAGGAGGGCATGGGCATTGTGCAGGATTAACTGCATCCGGCCGATTGATGGATGCAGATGAGGATCCAGGTTTACAACTGTATACCAATTATTATTTTCTGATTGACCTGACATCATCTATAACCATTTTTGAATGGAGATACATATTAACATAATCCGTATTTAAAGCGATCCACTGGATGCCCTTAGCAATCCACTGGCGCACTTTTGCAGGCTCGTACCCCATAGCAATACCAATGTATAAATCCGTATTGACGGCTTTTTTGATCACGGTGTCCATAGCCTCAACCAAATCAGGATGGTCTAGCTGTCCTAAAATTCCCATAGAGGCTGATAAGTCGTTCGGACCCAGGCAGATTCCATCTAAACCTTTAATTGCCAGGATTGAATCGATATTTCGAACCGCCTCGATGCTTTCAATCTGGATAAATACCATTATTCTATCGTTGGCATTCTTTAGATACTTTTGCATATCCATCCCCCCGTATTGTGTTCCCCGCCTGGGACCAAAACCCCGAATGCCTTCCGGAGTATATTTACAGGCTTGTACTGCCTGAACGACATCAGCCGCGGTTCGAATCAGTGGAATAATAATACCGGCTGGTTCAAATTCAAGAATAGGCTTAATCAGGACAGGGTCATTGGACGGCACTCGAATAAATGGGGCGGTATCCGTGCCCCGCACAGCAATTACATGAGTAAGGGCGGTATGAAGATCTATGGGCCCATGTTCCATATCGATCCAGGTGAAATCGTAACCCGCATCTCCAAATAACTCACTAACTACCGGATCTGAAGAAGTTATCGGAATTCCTACACATGTTTGCCCGTTTCGTACTTTTTTCCTGAATTTCTCAACATTATTTATGCTCATTCATTCAGTCCTTTTTAATGTTATTGAATTCCAAAAAATTGTTTTACTTTTATAATTGCCTCACAACCGCGCCTTAAATGCTGGCGCATCAAAGTTTCAGCTAATTCTTCATCATGTGAAGCTAAGGCATCATAAATACTTTGATGAGATACCAATTCCTGAAAAATTAATGAATCTATGCCCAACCTGAATGATGCTTCTCTTAAGTAAAAGAAACTCTGAGATTGCAGAACCACAGATGAAAATATTTTTTTGATCCTCTCATTGCCGGCAGTATCAATAATTATTTGATGAAAATGCTTATCGGCATTTTTGTGTGTCGTTCTGCTTTCCGAATCCAGCGCGATATATTCTTTTCGGTCATGTTTGTTCAAGATTTTAAGCTCACGCGACAATAATTTCAATTTATGATTATCGATAAGCCTCGCGGCTTCGCGGGCTGCAATGCCTTCAATACCTTCCCTAAGTTGGAATATTTCACGTACATCCTTCTCAGTAATCCTTGAAACGCTTACCTTCCCTTTTTTATCTTTCTTTACCCATGCATCATTGATAAGCGTTGTAAAGGCTTCCCGCACAGGTACCCGGCTTACATTTAATGTTTCTGCCAGATCTCTTTCGACAAGGCGCATTGAAGGATAAAATTCACCGCTTATTATCTTTTCAATCACATAGTCGGAGACCATCTTGGATAAATTCGATTTTTCACTTAACTTTGGCATAGAATTTAGTTCTCTAAAATTCAATTTAAAAAGGCTGCCTATGGGTATACCTTTTGGTATACATTATGTCAATATTTTTATCCAATCTTCATTTTTAAAAAAATATATTCGAAACACTCTCTTCCTATCCCTTAATGCCGGTTTGGGCAGTACTCTCGATAATGCGTTCCTGCGCAAAAACAAACACAATCAACAGCGGCAGCACCATCACCACCGCCACGGCCAAAAGCCAGTGAGCCGGCG
>JBFMGN010000694.1:0-2540 GCA_040752435.1 Spirochaetota bacterium | reverse complement strand
TGGCCGGTGGTCATCTCGCGGGCTCGTGAGTCGGCATCGTTCTCGGGCAAATTAATACAACAGTGGATACAGTTGTTATTGCACCGTTCGGTAAGCTCTATATCCAGACGACCGATAAGGGACTTGGCCTTTTTCCGGATGTCATATTTTGCAGCGTCCAATTTGGTGACGTAATCGCTCATAAACTGAGTATTCAGATGTCTCTTGGCTCTCAAGGGACCACAACGACTATGATCCCACAACTGCCTCGCAGCTGGAGCAAAATTCATCACAGCCGAAATAATTAGCGCTTGGGCTACCGTCAATCCATGCGTACTTGCATGCTCCCAACACCGCCTCCTCCGGTTTGCTACGTGTCAGCACAATCAACTGCGGCTTCTGCCATTCCTTTTTCGCATTTGTCTCCATATTAACCCCCCATAAACGAATTTCATCCTTACGGACTATTCTCTCTGTTATGCTTAGCGAGATATGCTACCGATAACCTAACTGGCTACTATACCAGCACATTCAACACAACCACCGCTACTTAAATAGCAGGCATAATCGGAAGCATATGGAGCCAACTGCGAACCCCAGCCGCCGACTCCAGCTTTACAACCAGAAAGCTCGCTTCCTCCGGCTTGCCTCGTGTCAGCACAACCAGTTGCGGTTTTTCTCATTCTTTCTTCGTAACACCCTCCTTTTATAGCGATTTATAAAGGGTCTTAAAATTGAATTGACATCTTCATTAGAAGATCTCCCCTCGCCCCTCTTTGTTAAAGAGGGGTATTATTCCTCTCTTTGGCAAAGGGAGGTTAGGAGGGATTTTATAAATCAATGTTTTCATTATTTTGAGACCGTTAATAATTTGGTCAACAACTTTCCCGCTCTTATTGAAGAACATCCTGTAGGCTGTTTGATTGTCTGTTTCATATCTACCTATTACACCCGCAATCCAATGGATTTTATGGCCTCCTTTCTTGCATGGGCGACTGCGCAGAAATATTCTATCGGCATGTCCATCTCGCCCGTTTCTAGATAGGAATGGGCGGGACACCACAGGCACAGATTGATGACCGGGCAGCGTCGGCAGCGCTCCAAGAACTCCTTGCGCTGGGAGCGCATATCCCGGACCTCTGGTACGAGCCTCTCCCAGGCCGCGCTAAGTGAACCCCGCCGTAGATCATAAACTGTCTCCGGCGCCCACAGGGAGGAGCACAGGCGGAACTTGCCGTCGTAACTGACGTTAAAACTGCCGTTGCCCGCCCCGCAGTGAAAGAGATGGTCGCAGCCGATGTGGGTGAACTCTTCATTGATCAGCCCGTCGCAGCCTTTCTGGAGTGCAGAAAAACGCTCTTTGTCGGCCCTTTCAAGCGCAACAATCTCCTCCGGCGTCAGGCGTTCGGCCTTGATCTCCTGGTTGCGCTTCTCATCCCGGTCGAACCGCAGGTGCAACTGGGGATCAAAGCGGAAATAGTCCTTCGTGCGGGCGCGGCAGAAAGCGGCAATCGCCGGCAATTCATGGAAATTGGACCGGACGGCCATCGTCTTGAGACGGACTTTGACGCCGTTTTCCAGGAGCCGTTCCAGGCCGTTCGTGAAAGCGGCGAAGGAGCCTGGACAGCGGGTAACGCGCTCGTACGTCTCGGAGGATGCGCCGTAGACGGTGATTTCAATATCCCGGGGCGGGTATTTTTTGAACAATGCCATGTGCTCGCCCCGCAGCAGCGTCGCATTGGTAAAGACTGAAACGAGGAGGCCCTTGCGCTTGAGGCAGAGGTAAATTTCCGCAAAGTCCTCGCGCAGGAGTGGTTCCCCGCCGGAGATGAGAACCCACATCGCCCCCAGGGCGACCGCCTGATCGGCGATGGCGCTGATCTCATGCGATGTCAGTTCCCTTGACCGGGCCTTCCGGTCGTCAGGGGGGAGGTTGATATAGCAGTGGCGGCAGTCGTTGTTGCAGCGCGCCGTCACCTCCAGGTCAAACGAGAGCGGAATGCGCCTGGCCTTCAGTTTGTCCCAGAGGGGGAATTGCTGGATTTCAAGGGTGCCGGTCATGGGTTTCCTGATGTCCGGCATGGCCTCGAAACAAGAGGTTTGCGCATCACGATGCGCCGCCGTCCGGACTGCTTTTTTTCCGCTGCGAACCCCGGTTCGAGGGCCGGCAGGGTGATGGGGAAAAAGCCGAGCTTGCGATAGAGGCGAATCGCCCGGGCGTTGTCTTCAAACACGGCGAGAAAGAGGTCTGCGGCCCCTCGATTTCCGGCCTGTTCGATGACGCGCCTCGTCAGCGTTTCGCCTACGCCCAGGCCGCGATACGGCCCCCATACGTGCAGCGAAAAGAGCCAGTGCCCCACCCAGGGGAAATGGGTCTCAGGATGATAGACGAGCTGTACGAACCCGATGACCTTTGCCCGGCGTCTGGAAACCCAGTTTGTTACGTTCGGATCCTGTGGCTGGCGCCGATAAGGTGCGAATGGGTTCAACTTTCGATGGACCGTCGCCAGATTCCTGGCACCGGCTTCCGCTGTCTCCACAGGCAGCGCAAGGCGTCTGCC
>JBFMGN010000693.1:0-2546 GCA_040752435.1 Spirochaetota bacterium | reverse complement strand
CCCGTAAACTCTTTTTCCCCTGGTATCCCGATGTGGCTGTGTTTAGCCCCGGTGCATAGAATGACGGCATAGCAGGTAAACTCTCCGTTGTTTGTTGTAATGTTAAAAAATTTATCAGCGTTTTCTACCCTCGTTACCGTAGCGTTCAAGATCTCGACGCCGAAATTCCTCGCCTGCCGTTCCATTCTCTGGGAAAAATCAGCCCCGTTTATTTTTTCCGGAAACCCCGGATAATTTTCCAAAGAATCGATGACAAGTGCCTGCCCGCCGGCAGCCATTTCTTCAATAAGCAGGGTTTTCAGGTTTGCCCGCGCCGCGTACTGGGCCGCGCTCAATCCCGCTGCGCCTGCGCCGATAATAATAACATCTTTCTCCGGTTGCATGGGATACTCCTGTTTTAGATAATATAGTATACTATCATTTATATGTTAAATTATAAATATCTGAACATATTGCCAAGGCAGCCCTTGGCTCCATTCCTGCTAATTTTTATATTTATTTTCCCTTCTTTTCAACTGTTTTCCCGCGAAAAGCCCCAGATTACCCCCGGCAGCTATTACGTTGAGCTGGGGAAGAAATCTGAACCTCTGTCGGTGGACGAACTGATAGAAGGAGCCCTGCGGCTGTCTGGAACACAGGACGATAAATTGGATCAGTTAAAGAAAAAAATGCATAATTATGTAGGCGGTGTAAAAACATCCGTTGCCGGGTTTAAGGAATTATACGACGTGGGCAATGGTGTACTTGAATATATGCATAAGTATATCCTTAGAGAGTACAGTGAATTTCAGACCCGCTTGGATGTGCTGCTCGAAACCGGCGGCTTTAATTGTGTTTCTTCAGCGGTTTTATTCATGATCTTGGGCAGGGCGGTGGGACTGACGGTACAGGGTGTAAGTACCGCAGATCACGTTTTTTGCTCAGTTATAATAGATGGTACTGCGATTGATGTAGAAACAACCAACCCCTATGGGTTTGATCCCGGGACCAAAAGGGAGTTTTTTGATGCTTTTGGTAATACCGGTTACACGTATGTCCCACCGGGGAATTATCGGTTGCGGAACAGTACGGGGGAGAAAGGTTTGCTCTCATTTATTCTTCAGAACCGGATTTCAATGCTGGAGAAGAAGAATGCATTTGCAGAATCGATTGAGCTGGCTTCCAACCGTTACGCCCTGCTGAAGAATGAGAGCGCCTATAAAGACATGGTGCGGGAGTTTATCAACTATGCCGCCTATCTGAACCAGAAGGGGGAGTATGCTGAAGCCCTGGATTTTCTGGATACCCTCCGGGCACTTTATGGGGAGGATGATTTATATATCCCGATAGCTAACATTCTCGTCTATAATCAGGCGGTGGAAGATATTAATGCGATGGAATATCAGGCAGCCCGGGCTGCTCTTGATAAGCGGGTGAAAAATAAAGATATTGCGGAGAAAGAGTACCACCGGCTTCTGGCGATGATTTCGGAACGGGAAGCGTATAACGCGGTACAAAAGCTCGCCTTCGACGAAGCGCTTAGGGTTGTTCAACGGCTTTATACCACCGGAAGCTTGCAAGACGATAAATATAGAGAATATGTAGTCTATTTATTTGGAAAGAAAGCCGAGGATACCGCGGTTGAAGACGGCTGGCTTAAGGCGGCGGAAGTTCTTAAGGCAGGGGTCTCACTTATAGGACAGGATCAAAGGCTTGTCAACGCATGGAACGGATATCGGGCCAATTTTGCCAATGAAAGCCACAATAAATTCGCCGATTTGTTTAATTCAAGGAAATTCAAAGAGGCAAAAGCGCTGCTGGAATCCGCCTTGGAGAATGTGCCTGACAGTACCTTGCTCCAGAAGGATTTAAAAATTGTAAACGAACAGCTTTCCCGGTAAGGGAATGCGAATCTCGTACTAAACCTCCCTTGGTAAAAGCCGATGATAGAAACAAGGAGTCTTTACGCCTATGAAATCTGTACCGGAGCTGCAAACTTTAAGAAAAACTATGGCAAGGGAAATCGAGTTGCTCAATCTTTTCGCGGCGGAAGAAGAACGGTTAAAAGAATGTATTTTTCAGAAGGATTGGGAAAAACTTGAAAAAAAAATTAAATCCCTCGGTCCGCTCTCCGAGGAGATAGCACGCCTGGATTCAGAGAGGGACACAATCTTTCAGAATGTAAAGATGCACATAAGGGCGGGAAAGGAAGCCAATTTTTACCAGGTTATCTTTCACTTTCCTCCTCATACAAGGAATAGCTTAACAGAACTTTACAGGCAATTGAAACTGGCCGTACTCCAGGTGCAGGGGATAACAACCGGTATCGAGCTCTTTGTCCATACGGTCAATGATTCGATGGTTAAAGTACTCGACGAAATATATCCCTATCGAAAGGGGAAAATTTACTGCAAAAAGGGAAAACCGAAGCGGACAGAGCTGAATCCCCACGTTCTGAACCATCATTTATAGGAGGAGATACAGATGCAGTCCTCATTTTCTGGAATTGAAATCGGGAAAAGGGCGTTGAATGCCCATACCCAGGGGCTTTCAACCATCGGCCATAA
>JBFMGN010000692.1:0-2546 GCA_040752435.1 Spirochaetota bacterium | reverse complement strand
TTGGTCATGCCGATAACATCAATCCCCCAGCTTTGAAAAAGTTGGATCTCTGCGGCGGTTTCATACTGTGGTCCTTTAAGGCAGAGATAGGTTGCCTTCTGATGAATCCAGATGTTTTCTCGCTCGGCCGTCTCAAGAACCGTTCGGCGCATCTGAGAGCAAAATGGCTCTGTCATATCCACCGAACCTAAATTGAAGGTATGCGCCCTTCCTTCAGTAAAATCAACCAGTTGATTGAGCAGTACTAAATCCCCGACATGAATGTCTAGATTCACTGAAGCCGTTGCCGATACACCAATTATCCGCTCAAATCCCAATTCATGAACGGCCCAGATATTGGCTTGATAATTGACCTGAGATGCCAGATGTTCGTGATACATTCCATGGCGAGGCAGGAAACCGGTCTCGATATCCTGGTACCGGCCCAGGTAAACCGTTACACCCCCAAAGGGCGTGCGCACGACGGTAGGTAGGACAGCTTCAAGATAATCGATTTCACTGAAGCCCGTGCCGCCTATTATTAAGCTTTTCATTGTCATACAACTCCTTCTTGAATCCTTTCAAAATATTTTTAATTCGTTCCTTAATTCGATCCGTGGTAAAGGCAGCTTCAATCGCATAAAGAATGGTCTGAAAGATTTCTGTCTCACTCAGGCCCAGTGTAGAAGTGGCAATTTTATACTCGTGCGCCAGATCTACCTGGCTGACCTGTGGATTATCGGTATTAATGGTGACTTTAACGCCTTCATGAAGGAAGTGCGCCAGAGGGTGGGAGGATAAATTGGGCACAACCGCGGTTTGCACATTACTGGTCGGGCACATCTCTAACACCACACCACGCTCTTTGAGCAAGCCCAGAACAGCCGGGTCCTCTCTGGAACGAACCCCGTGGCCGATCCGAGTGGCTCCTAACTGCAATATGGCTGAGCGGACGTTCTCGGCACCTGCAGCTTCACCGGCATGAATGGTTATGCCTATTCGATTCCGGCAGGTAATCGATTGAAATACGGGAGCAAACCAGGCAGCCGGGTAATCGGCTTCGTTGCCAAGCAGGTCAATCCCATTGATCCCTCGGTCAGCGAAGCTACCAATAATTTCCGCTTCAGCGGCGCACTCTCTCACTCCCAGCTCTCGAGAGAGTCCGGTAATCAAACTTACTTCAATCGGAAATCCGGCGGCTCTTTGGCGTCCGGCGATCACCGCTTCTAAGGCTTCTGATGTGGAAATACCGGCGCGTCGAGCCATTCTTGTCGGGCTGAAGCGAAGCTCGAGATAAGCGATATTTTCTTTAACTGCATCGGCAATGGCTTCACAGGTGACCTTTTCGATAGTGGCTGCATCCACAAAGCATAGGTCGATCATGTCAAAGCGCTTTAAGAAGTCTTTTAAGCCCAATTGTCCATCGACCGTAAGCAGATGATATAATTTCATGGGATCGACGGTGCGCAGTCGTGCCCTGTCCTGCTTTACAATATTCCACCAGGTTTCGAAGCGCACAGAGCCGGAGAGGTGGCGATGAAGCTCGACTTTGGGCCAGGTTTGAAAGGGATTGACCGGCTGCTCGGGCATGAGGTCCTGTTTCAAGGGAGTCAATCCTACAGGTCTGGCGCCGGGCTGGCATCAACCGCAGGTGAGCGGAGTTGAGCAGCCAAACCGCCGTCAACAAAGAGGGTATGCCCGGTTACATAGGCAGCATCTTCTGAGGCAAGGTAAACGGCTGCTCCGGCAACCTCTTCAGGTCTGCCTAAACGACCCAGAGGAATTACATCGCCCGGTTGGATCTTGCTCTCCCGCCCGATTGGTGTGCGCTGCTCAACCGCAATCACCCCGGGAACGATAGCGTTGACGCGAATCCGCCAGGGAGCCAGATCAAGGGCCATGGCCCGAGTGGCCGCCTCGATACCCCCTTTCGTCGCATCGTAGGCTACCATCTGGCGATGGGCACGCGTGGCCCCGCAGGAACTCATGTTGATGATACACCCTCCCTGGCCCTGTTTCACCATGATACGAGCGGCTCGTTGCGAGCAGTTAAAGAGCCCGTTCAGATGGACGGCTATTAGCCTATGCCACATCTCGTCCGGCATCTCCAGGAAATGCCTGACAGCGCCCGGACCGTGGACAATACCGGCATTGTTGACCAGTACGTCTAACCGACCAAAGCTTGTAAGCGTGGCAGTGAAAAGCCTCTCCACCTGGGCAGCCTCGGAAACATCAGCCAGGATAAACTCTGCCCATCCAACTGCGGCGTCTATCAGGCCAAGCGTGGACTGAGCAGATTCAGCATTGATATCGGCAATCATCACGCTGGCTCCCTCGGTGGCAAAGCGCCGGGCGATGGCACGGCCGATGCCCTGGCCGCCTCCTGTAACAATGGCTACACGGCCGTTTAGTCGTCCCTCATTCATCTTTGACCCTTTTCCTCAATTTTTGATCCAGGTCAATGGCCTCACCCGGTTCCATGATGTAGACACGGGCGCCGCTGCGTTTCTCCACCGTCGCCTTAAACCGCTCGGCCGCGTTGCTGTCCGGAAGGTAGTGCATGGGGA
>JBFMGN010000691.1:0-2547 GCA_040752435.1 Spirochaetota bacterium | reverse complement strand
GCTGACCGGTACTCCCTGGCCTACTGCTGCTCGTTATACTGTTACCGCAAAATCGCCTTTAACCGGGGCTTACGGCTATGCCAATTCCTCCGGATTTTTTGGACCGGAACTGAGAAAGGCCGGTTTTGATGCGCTGATTTTCACCGGCAAAGCGCAGAAACCGAGAGGGCTGGTAGTGGAGGATAATGTCTTAAGTCTTATCGATGCCGGGGACCTGTGGGGTAAAACTACGGAAGAAACTGAAACTATATTGAAGGATAAATATAAGGGCTGCCGGGTGGCGTCGATCGGGCCGGCCGGTGAGCGCCTGGTAAGAATAGCATCGGTCATTAATGATTACGGCCGCGCGGCCGCGCGTTGCGGCCTTGGAGCGGTAATGGGGTCTAAGAACCTCAAAGCAGTGGTTGTTCGGGCCAGCGGTGATGTTCCGTATTCTCCAAAGTTTAAAGAAGTGGCCTTGGAGATGATGAAGAAAGTAGGCAAGCATCCGGAGGCTAAAGGATTGAGAGCCTGGGGGACTGCGCTCCTGGTTGACCCCAAAAATATCAACGGTGATCTGCCGGCTAAGAACCACCAACTGGTCCAATACGACAAGTGGGAAAATGTAAATGCCGGCCGTCTTAATGATTTCCTGGTGAAAAACGACGGCTGTTTTTCCTGCCCTATCCGCTGTTCTCGGTTTACACGCGTGGAGAAGGGGCCCTATAAGTGCAGTACCGAAGGGCCTGAATATGAGACTATAGATGCGCTGGGACCTATGGTGGACAACGACAATATGGAAGTGATTATTTATGCTAATCTTCTCTGCAACCGGTTTGGCATCGATACAATCTCGACGGGAGTTGTGATCGCTTTCGCTATGGAGTGTCATGAGAAGGGTTTGCTGGACGATGCCGATGGTAAGTTAAGTCTGGCATGGGGTGATACAGAAACGATCCTGGGATTGATCGAGAGAATTGCATATCGTGCCGGCCTGGGCGATCTGTTGGCGGAAGGAGTAAAACGGGCTGCGGAAAGGTTGGGAAAGGAAGCTGCAAAATACGCGTTACATGTAAAAGGAATGGAGCTTCCCAGGCAGGAACCGCGGACGTGCAAGGGTATGGCTTTGGGTCATTCAACTTCCAATCGGGGGGCGGATCATTTATACGCTCTGCCTACTATTGATCTAACGGGCAATGTAGACGCGGCCAACAAATATTTCCCTGAATGCATGCCGGAGATTCTGGAGCGAACCAATGAGAAGTATAAACCGGACATGGTGGTGCTTACGGAAGCCTACTGCGCCGTTTCCGACGCGCTGGGAGTTTGTAAATTTTCCACCACTGAATGTTTCATCCTTTATCCGGAGGACTTAGCCAGAGGATTAAGTGAGCTGCCCGGGTACAATCACGACGGAGAAAGCCTGATTAGAGCCGGTGAGCGGATAGTGAATCTTGAGCGTATGTATAACGTGCGGCATGGGTTCGATCGGACCAACGACCAGTTACCTGCCCGATTTCTCGAAGAAAAGGTCTCGGTTTATGATCTGGCAACCAAGGAAATTATAAGAGAGGGGCTTAAGGTTGATCTTAAGTATATGCTGGATCGTTATTACCGGCTTAGAAACTGGACTGAGAATGGAATCCCTAAAGCCGGTAAGCTTAAAGAAATAGGTCTGGAAGAATTAGTCAAAGATTTAAGGGACTGGTCGTAACAAAAAGTGTGAGTTTGGAAAACTTTTATGGAAGTCCAGGTTTACTATTTCGGTAACTTTAAAGCTATAACGAAAAAGGAAAGCCAGAGAATTGTACTTTCAAATGAAGCGACGATCGAAGAATTGCTCAAGCATCTCGTTAAAGAATATAGCCGGTTGGAGACGCTTCTGTTCAAAGGGAGTTCGCTGAAAGCCGATATCATCATCGGTGTTAACCAGAGGCAGGCAAAAAAAATAGACGAACCTTTGCGGGATAATGATTGTATCTATCTTTTTGTGGCCATGGCCGGCGGCTCAAAGGGCAGGCGATGTTATTTTGCTTAAAGGCGCGGAGCGATGATAATGATTCAAATTAAGCAAAAACTTTTAGCAGCGGGGATTTAATGATCGGCAAACGTATCAAGGCTCTACGATCTGAAATTAATATGAGTCTGCGCGATCTGGCTAAAAAAGTCGATCTGACGGCCAGCTTCTTAAGCCAGATTGAACGCGATATGGCTGAACCGTCCCTCAAATCGCTGCGCAGGATCGCGGATGCCCTCGGAGTTCCGATCCTGTACTTCCTGGCAGATGAAATGCCTGCCCAGCCGCTTGTACGGAAGAAGAACCGCAGGCGACTGCAGTTGCCGAATGCACAGGTAACCTATGAACTTTTAACCCCGGATGTGAACCGCACGATAGAGATGTTTATGGTACGCGCGCAGCCTACCCATGAAAACATAGCCTACCCTCTGGAGCATCATACGGAGGAGTGCATTCTGGTGCTCGAGGGAAGTTTAGTAATCCAGCTTAACAGCACAGAATATACCCTGGAGGAGGGAGACAGTATCTATTTCGAAGGTCCTCAGTTGAGG
>JBFMGN010000690.1:0-2548 GCA_040752435.1 Spirochaetota bacterium | reverse complement strand
GAATCCTAACATCCGGCAATTCATAGAAAAAGCCCTGAAAAGAACTGAGGAGGCCAAGGAACTGATAAATGACCTTCTGAATTACGAATTGTATTCTCAAAGTGTCCCCTCCCCGGGCATCGAATACGACTTGACCATCCTGTTTTCCTCCCTGGTCGAAAGATATTCAGGGGCGGCCTCGGAAAAGGATATTTCCTTAAGATCTTCCTTGCCCGAGGAGAAAAAAGTATATCTGCAAGGCGACAGCCGGGGTATGGAACATGCTCTAAGAAATATTCTCGAAAACGCCGTCAAATACACCCCGCCTCACGGAACTATTACGGCAAAACTAAACTTTAAAGAACAGGAAAAAAAATGCCAGATACAGATCTCGGATACAGGTTATGGAATTCCAGCCGATGAGCTTGAAAATATATTTGAACCTTTTTACCGGTCTATTAAGCATAAATCCAATATAGCCGGTACCGGGCTTGGACTTGCCATTGCACAACACGTGGTGAAAAATCATAACGGAACAATAACGGTTACCTCTAAAGAAAATGAGGGGTCCACGTTTACTATCCAGGTGCCCTACAGCAGGCTCGAAAAAAATATAAAATCCATACCCAAGAAACGGGTGGTTATCATAGGCGGTGTAACGGCAGGGCCCAAGGTTGCAGCCCGTTTACGCCGGCTGGCGGAGGATATAGAGATAGTGATTGTGGAAAAGAATGAGTTTCTTTCCTACTCCGGGTGCGGCCTGCCTTCATTTATAAGTGGCAAGGTTAAATCGCCCAGAGAACTGATGTCTACGGCGGATAATACTCCCCGGGATGTAGATTTCTTTGAAACGATAGAGAATGTTTCGATTTTAAATAATACTGAAGCAGTGGAAATTAACCGGGCAGAGAAAACGGTAGTAGTCGAGGAGCTTTTAACCGGCACTATCTCCTCGCTGCCTTATGACAATCTGGTCCTGGCAACGGGCGCGGAACCCTTAATTCCGCCAATACCGGGTATCAATCAGCCGGGAATCTATCCCCTCAATAACCTTGAAAACGCCAAAGCTATCAAGAAATTTTTCCAACAGAAAATGGCGCAGGATGTCTTCATTATCGGCGGCGGTCTCATCGGGATTTCAACGGCGGAATCCCTTCTGGAAACAGGCGCTCGAGTTACAATCCTCGAAAAAAAGCAGTATATACTCCTGAAACTTCTGGATAAAGACATAGCGGACAAGATAAAAAATGAACTGAGTAAAAAAGGAATCAAGATAATTACAAAGGTTAATGTTAAGGAAATAGAAAAGAACGAGAATGGTTACACAATACGAACCGATATGGGCAGTTTTCAGGCGGATTTAATAATACTTTCTACGGGTGTAAAACCCCTTAACACCCTGGCAATGAAAGCCGGCCTTGCCATCGGAGCCTCAGGCGGTGTAAAAGTAGATAGTTTTTTAAGAACATCCGATCCGAATATTTACGCTGTCGGCGACTGCGCGGAAAGTATAAACCTTATTACAGGGAAGCATGAATACTGGCCGTTAGGTTCCATCTCAACGAAAATGGGCAGGATTGCCGCAGATAACATGTGCGGGAAAGCCTCCGTCTTTCACGGTTCCATCGGTTCCGCTATGTTTAAGATACTCGATCTGAATGTAGGGCGAACCGGACTGACATTAAGGAGCGCCTTTAAAAATGGGTTTGAGGTTGAAACTGCAGTTGTTACGGGGATTGACCGGGCCCATTATTTTGAAAACGCCCAGTATATAACTTTGAAAATTATTGCAGATTTAAGGACAAAGGTAATTCTGGGTGCCCAGGGATACGGCAAGGGGGATGTAATTGCAAAAATTGAAGTTTTAGCCTGTGCCATTACCCAAGGGATGACGCTGGATGAAATTTTCAAACTCGATCTCGGCTATTCCCCTGCTTTTACCCAGCCTATCGATATCGCCCAGACTGCCTGCCTTGTCCTCAACAACAAGATAGACAAGCTCCTAGATACCATTACCCCGGAAAAACTTGAAGAAGTGAAAAATAGCATCCGGCTTATCGATGTCTCACCTCTGTCGGACTACTCTCTTAAATCCATTCCGGAAAGTATCAATCTCCCTCTTGAGAATATTCGCCATGAGGATATACCCTTCGGGAAAGATGAGACCATCGTTTTATACAGTAAAACATCCTCCGGTGCATATATCGCGTACAGGTATCTTGTAACCAAAGGTTACACGAATTTAAAAGTCCTTGAGGGGGGGCACGTTTACTGGGAAAAATAACAGACTCTCCCGCTGCCTTTTCCCCCTGTTTGTTCTCGCAGCCGCCGGTGTGTTTGTTATAGAGGAAAAGCAGAGATCACAGCCATTCGGGTGGTCGGGATCGAAGGGGGACGGTGGATAATAAGGCTGTAAATTTCGTTTCAAAGATCATCGGAAGGGTTGAAATATTAAAAACCTTCCCAGAAATGGGTATCCTGGCAGCTTTTGGATTTAAACGGAGGGATATCCTTTTATCTTTCTTATTTGAGGGGCTGATGATTGGCAGTATTGCCGCTTTTGTTGGCT
>JBFMGN010000069.1:0-9827 GCA_040752435.1 Spirochaetota bacterium | reverse complement strand
TGGTTTTCGGTTGTAATAGAAAACATAAACGACATTATTCAAGACTTTGATCAAGCCTTGAAGGAGGTTACCTGATGACATTTACTGAGGATCAGATTGTACGGTACAGTCGCCATATCATCCTGCCGGATGTGGGAGGCAAAGGGCAGGCGAAACTCCTTGAGTCGAAGGTGCTGGTGATCGGTGCAGGCGGTCTCGGGTCTCCCATTTCCCTGTACCTGGCCGCAGCCGGGGTTGGGACGCTTGGTATCGTGGATGGGGATGTGGTTGACCTCAGCAATTTGCAGAGACAGATTCTTCACTTTACTTCCGACATAAATAACCCGAAGGTGGAATCAGCCAGAGAAAAATTGGAGCAACTGAACCCGGATGTTGCGATTAAAATTTATAATGAAAGGGTAACCGCTGAAAATATCATCAACCTGATTAAGGATTACGATTTCATCGTAGAGGGCACGGACAATTTCCCGTCCAAGTTTCTGATAAACGATGCCTGCGTGTTTTTGAACAAGCCTTTTTCCCAGGCCGGGATTCTGCGTTTTGACGGCCAGACTATGACTCACGTTCCGGGAAGCGCCTGCTACCGCTGTGTATTCGAGGCGCCGCCCCCCAGAGGGGTTGTCCCCAGTTGCAGCGAAGCGGGAGTTTTGGGTGTGGTAGCGGGTCTGGTGGGTACCATTCAGGCCGCGGAAACTCTGAAATACCTGCTCGGGATCGGGCAACTCCTGGTCAACAGAATATTGTATGTAAATGCCTTGAATATGGAATATACCTCGATCAATCTCACGCGAAATCCCGCCTGCCCCGTGTGCGGGGAAAAACCTGCCATCACGGAGCTTAAGGGTTATGAACAGCCGGCCTGCGATTTACAGGTAAAAACCGGTTAGGAGGTGTAAGATGAGAAAACTCTCAATAATTTGTTTCAGCGGCGATTTCGATCGAGCGGTGGCGGCCTTCACATTGGCCAGTGGAGCAGCCGCGGTAAATTATGAGGTGAATCTCTTTTTTACCTTCTGGGGGCTTAACATCATCAAAAAGGACCGGGGACGAAGGTTTAGCGGTCAGGGATTCCTGGCCAGAGCGTTCAACTTTTTAGCAGGCGGCTTTAAAAACCTCCCGATGAGCAGGCTGAATTTTTTGGGCGCCAGTCCTCGGATCATGACCCGCTTAATGAAAAAACGGAATGTAGCCACCCTGGCTGAACTGGTCCAGGCTGCCGTAGATTTGAAAGTAAACTTATATGCCTGCGAAATGTCCATGAACATCCTGGGCATTAAAAAAGAGGATTTCATTCCGGAAGTTAAAGAGGTTGTGGGAGTGGTTAAATTTCTCCAGCTCTCGGAAGACGGCCGCACCCTGTTTATTTAGACATAAGAAAAGTTATATGGAAAAACATACGTTGGATATTACCAAAGATCACTGTCCCATGACCTTTGTCAAAACCAAATTGGAACTTGAAAAATTAAACACAGGGGATCAGCTCGAAATTTACCTGACTGAAGGCGAACCCCTGGAAAATGTCCCTAGAACCGCAAAAGAACAGGGTTACACAGTTGTTGAAACGGTGCGGTTGGATAACCACATCTACCGGGTGGTGATCGAGAAATGATTAAAATACCCAAAGCGATTCGCCACAAGATCGCAACGCTTGCGGGGCAGGAACCCAACCTGGAAACCTGCGGCTATCTGGCTGGCAAGGATAATGAAGTTAAAGAAATATATCCCATGCGCAATCTGGATCGGAGCAGTGAGCATTTCCGCTTTGACCCGGAAGAGCAGTTTGCGGCGCTGGACAGGGCGAGAAAGGAAGATATGGATTTGATAGCCGTTTTTCACAGCCATCCAGCCACCCCGGCCAGGATGTCGGAGGAAGATATATTGTGGGCTAACGATCCGGGGATTTTCTACCTTATTTATTCTTTGGCTACAGAGGAATTAAGGGCTTTTCGGGTGGATGATGAAAAGCTGGTGAAAGAGGTTCCGGTGGTGTTGATTCCTTGAAGGATTGCAATCGGTTTGGAGGGAGGGAATGATCGTAACGGCCCTCTAAGGAATGGTGGGTTCTATAATAGCCTTGATCGGTTTTGCCACGGGCGCAACAGCCATGCAAGCCGGTATCTTTGTGTATAGAAAGGCAGCCCATTCTGTTTTCAAGGAAAAATCTTAAGAATGAGGCAATTTCAAAAACCAGAATTTATTAGCCCCCTTCGAGGGCGAGAAGCTAGGGCAAGCATATGGGGTAGCCACGGAAGCACACGGAAATAGGCGAAATTAAGTGATTCGCCGGAATTACTGATTGTTGATATCGGCCGGAGTTACCAGGATTATCAGAGCGGTCACATTCCCGGCGCGGTTTTTCTTGAACAGAAAGTGGTTTGGGATACTGTGGAGGGGATCCAGGGAATGCTGCCCTCCGTTGAAACCGTTGTGGAGGCTCTCCAAAAGGCCGGAATAAGCAACGCCAGTACCGTTGTGGTTTATGACGCTGCCGGCGGATTGTGGGCCGCCAGGCTGTTTTGGGCTTTGGAGTATCTGGGGCATGGGGATGTTCATCTTCTCAACGGGGGTTGGAACAACTGGCAGTTGGGAAGATACGCTGTTGAAAAGGGTATTGGGCAGAAACCACGCGGCACATTCCTTCCGGTTGTGCAGCCCGACCTTTTGGCGACCAAGGCATGGCTGCTCGATAAGCTTAAAGATCAGGATATTGTTGTTGTGGATGCACGCTCGCGGAAAGAATACCTGGGAGAAGATGTCCGTTCGAAAAGAGGGGGCCATATCCCGGGAGCGGTGAATATTAACTGGGTGTTGAACATAACCGAGGATAATTCGAAAACCTTTCTCTCTGAAGTCGAGCTTTCTGAGCTTTACAATTCTTATGGAGTGCCGAAAGACAAGGAAGCAGTAACCCTTTGCCAAACCGGCGTACGCGGCGCCCATACGTATTTCGTTCTGCGTCTTTTAGGCTATCCCAAAATCAGACTGTACGACGGATCATGGGAGGAATGGGGAAATGCCCCGGACACCCCTGTACAAACTGGAGACTAGTTTAACTCCCGGAAGCAAGTGTTGAGGACCATCTATATCCGCCTCCAATGTTCCCAGAAGTCTGGACCTCGAGGGACATGAAGTGCTTGGAGTGACCCAGGCAGGAACCTCGGTGTGGAACATCCTGGTTCGAAAAGCCTGAATTTATTATCCTTCACCTTTTTCATAGGGTTTTCCGTCGGCGGCCGGGGCTTTTGCTTTTCCCACCATTCCGGCCAGAACGATGACGGCCAGAACATAGGGAAACATCTGGACAAACTGGCTTGGAATAGGGATTTTGCTTTCGAACATAATCCGGAATGTATCGGCATACCCGAAAAGCAACGCTGCCAGAACCGCTCCGATCGGGTGCCATCGCCCGAAAATCATGGCGGCCAGGGCGATAAACCCGCGGCCGCCTGTCATACCGCTTATCCATTGGGAAGGATACAGGGTGGCGGCGGCAAAACCGCACAGCCCGCCGGAGATAAGAACCCCGGCATAACGAAGGGCATACACATTAATACCCAGGGTATCGGCGGCTTCCGGGTTTTCGCCCACTGACCTCAAGCGGAGGCCGAAGACGGTTTTAAAAAGAACAAACCAGGCTATGACGGCCACGGGTATAAGCAGAAAAGCAAAAAAGTTAATACCCAGAAACTTCGGAAACAGGTAAGCATTTATATCGGACTGGGTTTCCTTGGCGAAAACCCTCTGGGAAAGAAACCGGGCAATCCCGAAAGCCAGTATATTTATTGCCACACCGGAAACGATCTGATCCACCCTGTAGCTGACCGTTACAATCGCGTGAACAAGGGCAATAAGGATCCCGGCTATCACGGCGATCAACAAGCCCATAGCCATACTCTTGAAAGCGATAGCTCCCCACACGATTGTAAAACTCGTAACGATCATAATGCCTTCAAGGGCAATATTGACAACCCCGCTTTTTTCAGAGAATACACCCCCCAGCGCGGCAAAAGCGATGGGGGCGGACATCTCCAGACCTTTAAACAGAAAATCCACCAGCGTATTTAAAAACATATCACCCAGCCTCCTTCTTTCGAAGCCGCTTAATATAACGGGTCATTATTTCATTGGCTACGACAATGATAAGGATCATCAATCCGGTTATAACATAGATGACCGAATTGGGTACGGCGGTATATAACTGCAAGCCGTACCCCGCCTGTCTCAAAAAGGCAAACAAAATCGAGGCAAAGACCACCCCGATGGGTGAGTTTCGGCCGATGAGGGCGATTGCGATCCCGTCAAACCCCAGTCCGGATGCAATTCCATAGGTATAAAAACCTCTGATTGCGAAGATTTCCTGAAGCCCAATCAAGCCGGCTAGTGCACCGCTTATAAGGAAGGCGGCGAGCTGAAGCTGTTTTACCTGTATGCCGGCATACATAGCCACATCCACGGAAGCACCGACCGCCCGAATTTCAAAGCCGATGCGCAGTTTGAAGAGCAGAAACCATACCAGGAAACCCATGATGATGGCAACCACAAGGCTGTAATCCAGGTATACATAATCGGGAATATTCCAGCCTATCCCGCGGAAAATGATATTCAATTTTCCGAACACTGCCGTGGGTAAAATTTTTGCAGTTTGCGGTTCAAGGCTTTCGGTGGTTGCGCCGGATAGAGGAACATTAACCAGGTAATTGACCAGGGCGAGGGCTATACTGTTGAACATAATCGTGGTTATAACTTCATGGACCCCTTTGGTTACTTTTAAAACGGCGGGTATGGCCGCCCACAACGCCCCCCCGAGCAGACTGAAAATTACCACAACCGGCAGATGCAGATACACCGGCATTTTGAAATAGATGCCTGCTATCGCGCCCACAAGGCCGCCGACAAAGTATTGTCCTTCAACACCGATATTGAACACATTGGCCCTGAAGGCAAAGGCCACCGCCAGACCAGCGAGAAAGTGGGGTATGGCTATGGAAAACACCGTGGCCAGTTTTGCCGATGTACTTAAACTGAACTTATAAATCGCGGCAATCGCCTTGCCGGGACTTTCACCCACCGCTATTACAATGATGAGTAATATGACGAGGGAAATTAAAAAACCGATTATCGGCGAGAGCAGTTCGTAAACACGGTATTTGTTAAACTTTTGCTTCTTCATGCACTTTTTCTCCCATCATATAGTAACCGACTTCTTCTTTGGTGGTCTCGCTGCGTTTAAATTCCTTAATGATTTTACCTTTATAGATTACCCCGATGGTATCGGAGAGAGACATGATCTCGTCGAGATCCGCGGAAACCAGTAATACCGCCTTCCCGGCAGCTTTGGCTCCCACGAGCTGCTGGTAGATAAACTCTGTCGCCCCTATATCCAGCCCCCGGGTGGGTTGGCTGGCAACCAAAAGTTTAGGATCCGCGCTTAATTCCCTGGCCACAATCAGTTTCTGCTGATTCCCCCCTGAAAGGGCGTTAGCGGGAATCATTTCCGAGGGAGTCCTGACATCGAACTTTTCAATTTTTTCCCTGGCAAACTTCTTTATTTCCTGCTTATTTATTATCTGGAACCTCTTAACAAAGGGTGATTTATGATGCCTTCCAAGCACCATGTTATCCGAGAGGGGAAAGGAAAGAAGCAGGCCGTATTTTTGCCTGTCCTCGGGAATATGGCCTAATCCCGCCTCCCTCCGTTTTCTGATATCCAAATCTTTTATCGTGTGACCGGATAAAAGTATCTCCCCGGATTTAAGATTCATCTTTGAAGCAATTGCCTGAACGAGTTCCATCTGACCGTTGCCTTCAACCCCTGCTATTCCGTAGATCTCTCCACCATGGATTGAAATGTTGATTTCCGACAGCACCTGGATCCCCCGTTCATTCACAAAGGAAAGATCTCTAATATCAAGAATTATATCCCCCTTCTCTATTTCGGGGTTATCAACCTTCAACAGCACCGGCTTGCCGACCATGAGCTCTGCTATCAGAGCCTTGGTTGCCTCCTTTATGTTTAAGGTTTGAATTACCTTTCCACGCCGTATCACCGTAATCCTGTCCGCTATATTTAGAACTTCATCAAGCTTATGACTTATAAAAATAATCCCTTTCCCCTGTTTCTTCATCTCGGCGAAGGTCTTAAAAAGTTCTGCAGCTTCCTGGGGAGTAAGAACCGCCGTAGGTTCATCGAAAACCAGAATGGTTGCCTTGCGGTAAAGGATCTTTAATATTTCCACCCTCTGCTGGATGCCCACAGGTAATTCCTCCACTTTGGCAGCCAGATCGACATTCAACTTGTTTTCCTGCATCAACTCCTTGATCTTTAATTCCGGTTCACTGTGTCTTAAGAGTCCGCTTAAGTGCGTTTCCTCCCCAAGGACGATATTTTCAAGTACAGTGAAGGGAGGGATGAGCATGAAATGCTGGTGCACCATGCCTATCCCCTGGCGTATGGCATCTTTCGGATTTTTAATACTGATCTGTTTATCATTTATGACAATACTGCCGCTATCCGGCTTATGGAGGCCGTATAGTATTTTCATAAGTGTGGTTTTACCCGCGCCGTTTTCCCCCACCAGGGCATGGACCTCACCTGTATTGAGCGTGAAGGTAATACTATCGTTGGCAACAACACCAGGGAAAACCTTGGTTATATGTTCCATTTTTAAAAGCGCCATTACCATCTCCTTCCGAAAATAAAAAACGGGATAAGTATTAACTCATCCCGCTTTTCATTGGTTCATGCTTATTTCAAGGTTGCATTTGCCCACTCAGTGACTTTTTCATCGCTGTCGGGAACTTTAATTTCACCGCTTATTATCTTCTTTGCAATTTCATCGATTTTCGCCGTTACCCCGGCCAGCTTGTCTTTGTTGAAGTCATTCACCGCGTATCCGACCCCGCCGTCGGCCAGACTGAAGGCCCTGTATCCGCCGGCCACCTTTCCAGCCGCCATGAAGGCTGTGGCTGTCAGGAACACGCTGTTGTCGACCCTCTTCAGCATCGAGGTAAGGATGTACTTGCTCATTTCTTTTTCAGCCTCTTGCGCGGCAGTTGCATAAACGAGACCCTGGTCAGAATCAACACCGATAGCCAGTTTGTTCAAATCTTTAGCAGCTTTAAAGAGACCGTTGCCTGATCCTCCGGCCGCATGATAGATAATGTCAGCCCCCTGTCTGTACATATTCAGCGCGATGCTTTCCGCCGCCTTAGGATCGTTGAAGGCTGATGGATCTTTACCGATGTATTGGCCGGGCAAATTGGCGGCCGTTCTCAGTTTGGGATTAACATATATCGCCCCGGCTAAATACCCGCCCTGGAATTTATGGATGAGGGGTATATCCATCCCGCCGATGAAACCTACCTTGTTTGTCTTTGTCAAAAGACCTGCAACCGCGCCTACCAGGAAAGAACCTTCATGTTCAGCGAAGCTTAAGCAGGTGATATTGCTGCTTTCGGTCAAATCGGGAATAAACCCGTCGATCAGGGCGAAATGGACATTGGGGAAATCCTTCGCTACCTTGCCGATAGAATCGGTAAACATGAAACCGACACCGAAAATCAGGTTATAACCGTCTTCCGCAAGTACACGTAGAAGCTGTTCCCGATCCTGCCCGCCGGCCTTGGGTTCAAGATACTTTAATTCGATCTTGTCGCCGAAATTAACTTTATCGGGATCATCTTTGATATAACCGCTGAAATTCTTTGCCAGTAGTACCAGGCCGTTGTAAGCCGAATCGTTGAAGGATTTGTCGCCTTTGCCGCCGATGTCAAATACGATTCCGATTTTAAACTGAGGTTCTTTTTTCTCAACCGCCTTGGTTTCCGTTGGTTTTACAGCTTCTTCTTTCTTCCCCCCGGCAAAAACAGGTAAAGCGCTAAAGAAGACGAGCATAATTACAATAGCTAACGTAAACTTTTTCATACCATTCTCCTTTTAGATGAATTCTAAGGGCGGATGTTTTTTTTAAATAGACCCGCCTTTTATTAACGCTAATCAACTCCATATACATTGTCAAGAGTATCCTGGAAAACTGTTTACAAAATTTGAAAGTTTACTAATTTACTAACTATTTCCACACTCAACAGTTTCCTTTATCCGTTCATCGCGTTACCGGCTGCCGGATGATGGTCTTTAACTTTTCCGGGGCGGTCTTTCGGGGATCACCTAAGTATATTTCGTGGTGTTTACCCTTTAGCAGATATCCTTCCCGACGAATAAAGTCATGGAGCATTTGGATTGTAGGCCCTTCGGCGGAATAGGGGCCGATATGCAGCACCTGGGCGGCGAGGCCTTCGTCATACGCTGCAAATCTAAGCCACGGCAGTGCCGGAAGTTCTTTTTTGGCGGATACTTCGTCAATAGCCGTTTGTACCAGAGTTTCCGTAATCATTGAAGGCTGCATTATCATCATGCTCCACTTCCAGTTGTCTTTTCTGTTCATATCGAATTCCCGCATATCTTCCACCCACCACAGTCCTTCCAGGGGTGGGACTCCGTAATCGACGGGATTTTCACCTTTTTTCAGCCTAAATTTGAGAGAATACGCTACGGCATACAGCGCGTTTACAGCCTCCTGGTACGATTGAGCGGTATTTGGATCACCCATCCCATCAATCATAAGAAAATTCATCTTCGGAACTTTTACGAGTGAAGGTTTTTTAGCCGCGGCGTTGTACAGTTCTTTCAGTTCTTTTTTAAAATCGATCTTTTCCATAATAACACCACCTCCTGTGCTGATTGCTGATTATTACTTTCTGTATAATAGCCTATCTAAACTCAGTTATAAAGAATGTTTTTTTAAGCCGCAAATATTCACTGCGGGTGCAATAAAAGGTTATATTTGATTGTTAATGGTATGAAACTTTTCACCGGTATAGACGGCTGCAGGGCAGGCTGGTTGGCTGTCTCATTGAATGAAGATTTCAACTGGAATCCGCGCTCCATGGCAATATT
The DNA here is from genome assembly GCA_040752435.1 of Spirochaetota bacterium. GTDB lineage: Bacteria > Spirochaetota > Spirochaetia > SPDA01 > JBFMGN01 > JBFMGN01. The sequence continues at coordinate 871 of JBFMGN010000069.1, read as the reverse complement.
CTCGGTCCATGAACTAATATATCTCTGCGATGCATCAGAGCTTGTTCTCGCAGACATACCTATGGGATTGAAATCAACTGGCCCGCCGGAACGAACCTGCGACAGGGAAGCGAGAATGATGCTTTGGAAAAGGAGGGGAAGCATTTTTCCCGTACCGGTGCGTATGGCAGTCTATGCCGACGGATACGAGAAAGCCTGCTTGATAAACAGCAGCATCGCAGGAAAAAAAATATCGAAACAGAGCTGGAATATCTGTGGCAAAATCCGGGAGATGGACGAATTTCTTTTCCAAAATCCGCGCTGTATAAAGAAGCTTAAAGAAACCTCCCCTGAGCTTTGTTTAATGATTCTCAATGGAAATCAGGCCCTCTCCTTCAGCAAGAAAACGGAGGACGGCAGGAAGGAACGGCTGCGCATATTAGAGTATTATGCCATTCAGGCAAAAGCCATATATCAATATACCCTTCATATATTTAAAAGAAGGGATGTTACCGGGGACGACATTCTCGATGCCATGGCGCTGGCAGTATCAGCCGTTCTTATTCACAAATACGGCTTAACAGGCATTCCGGAAAAACCGGAGTATGATGAGAGGGGTATTGCCATGCAGATTGTTATACCCAATAATATTTGCCCAGGGCTCTCGTCCCCGTAGGGGGCTATCATTCATAAAGGGAAAAACAATGAAGCTAAAAAAATCCCTCAATCTGTTTACCGTGTACTGTATAGCCACGGGGGCTATGATAAGTTCGGGTATTTTTATTTTGCCCGGTATAGCTTTTTCGTATACAGGTCCTTCGGTAATTGTCTCGTATTTCCTTGCCGGTCTTCTTGCGGCAACCGGTGCTTTAAGCATCTCGGAACTTACATC
>JBFMGN010000689.1:0-2561 GCA_040752435.1 Spirochaetota bacterium | reverse complement strand
GAGTATAATCTACCTGTTCATATCGTTGTTGAAGATACACCAGAAGAGGGTGTGGTGGTGACCGCTTATATTCCCGACAAAGGGAAGTGGGTTGCTGATAAACGACGACGAACACAGGGGAAAAAAAAGAAATGATTTGTTCAGTTTGTTCTGAGAAAACAAGAAGTAATGGGATAGCCACCCAAGTCTTTCGCCGTGATGGGCTTACGGTAACAGTTACCGGCATACCAGCAGTGGCAATATGTCCGCACTGTGGAAACGCTGTGTTAGATTGGGAGGTGGCTCAAGAGGTCGAAGATTTGATCCAACCACTATTTGAGTGGACAAAAACACATACGCTCCCCAGGCCGGTCATCAGCATTACCTTTCCAGAAACGCATGCTTTGGCTGCATGAAAAGACGTTCCTCAATCACAGATTTGGTGACAATGACTCCCCCTATTTCCAGGGTCGATATAAAACGTTTGACCAACGAGGAAAATAAAGCAGGCTTACTGTAATCTTTCCTGTACCTACCCTATGAGGTAACCGTGGGAGACCTCGCTGAAATCAACCGGTTGCTGGCTGAGACCAAAGAAGAGTTAACAAAACTTGATGCCCGTAGGGTAGAGTTGCTTAAACAAATCACTGAATTGCAGCAAGAGAAGGCATCTTTTCGCCAAGGGCAGGAAAATCCTCCGCAGCTTACCGGGTTGCCATCGGTAACTAACCAATCCTCTCAAGAAGCAAAAATCAACCTCTTCCGCGGCCTATTTCGGGGTCGTGAGGATGTGTACCCCACGAGATTTGAGAGTCGGAAAACAGGCAAAACGGGATATCAACCCGTTTGTCGTAACGAATGGGTGAGCGGTATCTGCGAAAAGCCGAAGATTCGATGTGATAAGTGTGTGCATCGAGAATTTTTGCCTGTTACCGACGATGTTGTAAGAAACCATCTCCTAGGAGTGGATCCCAAGGATAGATCAACCCGTGACTTCACGATCGGCGTTTATCCAATGCTGCCTGATGAGACTTGTTGGTTCCTGGCGGCAGACTTTGACAAAACTTCTTGGCAGGAAGATGTAAGGGCCTTCCTGGAAACGTGTCAGCTTTTTGAAATACCGGCAGCATTGGAGAGGTCTCGTTCGGGTACTGGAGGACACTTGTGGATTTTCTTTTCTGAACCTGTCCCGGTGGCACTGGCGCGTAAAATGGGGGCCTTTCTACTGACGCAGACGATGGAGCGTCGTCCCGAGATGGGGTTGGATTCCTATGACCGCTTTTTCCCTAGTCAGGACACGCTCCCCAAAGGTGGTTTGGGTAATTTAATCGCTCTACCGCTACAAAAGAAACCTCGCCAGAATGGCAACAGTCTTTTCCTGGATAAAAACTTTGTTCCCTATCAGGATCAATGGGCTTTTCTGGCATCGCTCCGTCGAATGAATCGCCAAGAAGTCGAGACGATTGTTGTGAAGGCGGAAAAGCAGGGTGAAGTTTTAGGAGTTCGAATTCCCGTAACTGACGAGAGCGATGATACCCCCTGGGCTGCGCCTCCTTCAAGACAACTTAACGAACCTCCGATCATTGGCCCATTTCCAGAACAAATTGATCTTGTGCTTGGCAATCAGATTTATGTGCCCAAGACAGATATTACACCCTCTCTACGTAACCGACTGATCCGTGTGGCGGCTTTTCAAAACCCGGAGTTCTATCAGACGCAGGCTATGCGTCTGTCAACGTTTGGCAAACCGCGCATTATCAGTTGCTGTGAGGATTTTCCTAAATACCTCGGATTACCGCGCGGCTGCCTCGACGAAATAGTCGATCTATTCCAATCCCTCAACGTTAAAGTGAAACTTACCGATGAGCGATTCACCGGAAAGCCTCTTGAACTCCAATTTCAGGGGGACTTGTGGACAGAACAACAGCAGGCAGCCGATGCTTTGTTATCGCATGATATAGGCGTTTTATCTGCTTCAACAGCCTTTGGCAAGACGGTTGTGGCGGCCTATCTGATTGCACAACGCAGGACAAACACATTGGTGATTGTTCATCGTCGGCAATTACTCGACCAGTGGATTGAGGCCTTAAGTCAGTTTCTCGACCTTGTGCCGAAGGAGATAGGTCAAATTGGCAGCGGTAAACGTAAACCGACAGAAAAAATTGACGTGGCGATGGTGCAAAGCTTGATGCGAAAAGGTGTTGTTAATGACATCGTTGGTAAATACGGCTACTTAATTGTAGACGAATGCCATCACATCTCCGCCGTCAGTTTTGAGCAAGTTGTTAGACAGAGTAAGGCCAGATATGTGACCGGTTTGTCGGCTACGGTCGTACGGAAAGATGGCCATCACCCGATTGTTTTTATGCAGTGTGGGCCTGTCCGCTATCGAGTAGATGATCGAAAACAGACAGAGAAACGGCCTTTTGATCATAAAGTCCTAATTCGTCCCACTAACTTTCGCCTACCATCTCATTTACAGAACGTGACTTCGTTGCCAATTCAGGATGTGTATGCCATGCTGGTGGGAGACGATGAACGGAATCGATTGATTGTTGAAGATGTGGTTGCAGCGGTGCAAG
>JBFMGN010000688.1:0-2568 GCA_040752435.1 Spirochaetota bacterium | reverse complement strand
GAAATATTATGTAAAGTTGTTAGATCTCTGGACTTTACAGGAAAACAAAATATTTCATTAACTTTACATAAGTGATTACTTTACATAATTTCCCACCCCGCTTGGCCCGACGAAAAAGAGGTTTTGGTTCTTCCCGATTCCTTATACAGCACTCTCCCCAAATGCATCTTGTAGGAGGCTTGAAACCTCCCCCTAAAACAGACTATAGTGACAAACCATGACGGAAGTTACGGTAATAAGCCTAGGCGGGTCCATTGTAGCACCGGACAGGGTGGATGTCCTTTTTTTACGGCAGTTCAAGACTATAGTGGATGATTATCTAGAAAAAGACGCGGGGAGAAAGCTGATCCTTGTTGTCGGCGGCGGGGGTCCGGCTAGATTGTACCAAAAAGCTTATCGTGAAATCGCAGAAAAACCGGAGGTTGAAACAGAAGACTGGATAGGAATAGCGGCAACCAGGTTAAATGCCCAATTATTGTTTAGTATATTCAAAGAATATTCACGTGAAGAGATTGTTACAGATCCCACCTCGGTTGAAGTTTTTACCGGTCGCCTCCTGGTGGCTGCGGGCTGGAAACCCGGCTTCTCTACAGATTATGATGCCGTCCTCCTGGCAGAACGGTTTAATGCCAGGATTGTTGTAAATCTTTCAAATATTGCGCAGGTCTATTCGGCGGATCCGAAAAGCGATCCGGCGGCCCGGCCGATCGACAAAATAAGCTGGAAAGAATTTCAGTCAATTGTAGGAGATAAATGGATACCCGGGAAAAACGTTCCTTTCGACCCGATTGCGACAAAACAGGCCGCCCGTATTAACCTTACTGTCATTGTAGCAGCCGGTAAAAATATAGATAACATTAAAGCAATTCTTGAAGGACGTGATTTTGAAGGAACGGTCATAGGACCGCAATAGGGAGTTACTGGGGCTGCACGTTCACTTAAAACGCCTTCTTTAGCACGGTAAGGGCGTCATCCAACTCCATTTCAACCGGATTGTAGACGAGAGAAGCATCATTCAGGGCTTGCCCTGCAATCTCATCAAGCTGGTCAAACCGGACCAGGCCGCTTTCTTTCAGGGTACGCGGCAGACCCGCCGCCTCGAAAAGTGCCTGTTTGAGATGCTCTATCATCTCGATGGTTTTGTACGGCCGGTCATTATACGGCGTGGAAACAAAAACTTCCGGTTCTGCGAGCGGCAGGAGCAGTTCTCCGACAGAGCACAAAATTGAGGCATCACCCTTGTCAAGATTATACGATAAGACATAGGGAAGCAGGATATTCATGGCAACCCCGTGGGGTATATGGCAGAGCGCGCCGACTGTATGCCCGAGAGTATGCACCATACCAACCATGGAATTGGAAAAGGCTATCCCCGCCATGGCCGCGGCGTTGGCAAGCGCCAGGCGTCCTTCCCTGTCTTGGGGGGATTTCGTCACCTTTACAATGTTCTCCCGTATCAGGCGAATAGCCGCATAGGCATAGGCATCACTTAAAGGATTCTTTCCCAGGCAGGTGTAGGCTTCGACCGCATGGGTTAATGCATCCATGCCGGTAGCCGCGGTAAGCAGGGGCGGCAGGGTCATGGTCATTCTGGAATCGATTACCGCCACATTGGGCAGAAGGAAATACGAGGTAAACAGCATTTTTCGGTTGGCTTCCGTATCCGCGATAACGGCCACCAGAGTTACTTCCGAACCGGTGCCGGAGGTGGTGGGAACTGCGATAAGAGGTTTAAGCGGCCGTTTCAAGATGCCCGCTCCCATAAACTTCATTAAATCGTTGGATTTTTCAGAAACAACGATATTGACCCCCGTGGCCGTGTCCATGACTGAACCACCCCCCACGGCAATTATGGAATCACACCCATACCGCCTGTACAGCCCGGCGACTTCATTAACTGTTTTTACCGCCGAATCGGGGGGAACCTCATCAAAGAGGACCGGTACAGTAATATTCGATTCTCTAAAAGCGTCCGTAATATGTTTAAGCAGGCCTGCCCCTGCGACCCCTTTATCCGTCAAAAGCAGGGGACTCCCGGCTCTGAGCTGGGATAGCTCAAAAGGGATATTTTCCAGCGCCGTATGGCCGGACAGGATTTTAACCGGACAGAAAAATTCAAAATATTTTGACATGAAAACAATCCTCCCCTGATAGTAATAGCGCTAGAAACCAAGCAGGGTTTTTCGATAAATACGTATTCGGCCTGGATGCTTCCTGGTAAAACTCCATGGTGGGTAACGTTTGACAGCCAGTTTAGCCAGAAAAGCCGGTAACAGATAAACTTCAAGGATGTTGAGACACCGTACCAGTAACATGGCTTTTGACAAATCACCCTTCACAATCATACGGTCCCGGGTGAAGGCTGCGGCCGTACTTTCACGAAAAGTCAAGACAAGCATCGCGGCCTCAATATTCTTGAACATGATGATGAGATCCCCCTCATCAGAGGCTCCGGCGGCACCTGCATATCGTAGTTTGCCGGTATGATTTTTTACTAACCGTAATCCCGGCCCTTCAGGCAGGACCCGCATAATAAAAACGAAACCTTCTGGCAGGTCACTGACCTCT
>JBFMGN010000687.1:0-2580 GCA_040752435.1 Spirochaetota bacterium | reverse complement strand
CTGGAGGTAAGACCTATAAGCTTATCACCGACCTTGATTTCTGATCCGTCAATTATTTTGTCCCGCTCGGCAATACCAACTACGAAACCTGCCAGATCATAATCACTTTCATGGTATAATCCCGGCATTTCAGCAGTCTCACCGCCAATCAGTGAACATTTCGCAATCTCACAACCCTTGGCAATTCCCTTGATGACATCGGTGGCAACATCAAGATCGAGCTTGCCCACCGCGAAATAATCAAGGAAAAAAAGGGGCTGGGCACCGGACACAACGATATCATTCACACACATCGCCACAAGGTCAATACCAATGGTGTCATGTTTATTGCACAGGCTTGCGATTTTCAGCTTGGTGCCTACCCCATCAGTAGATGACACGAGAACAGGATCGGTGAAACGGTCGCCACCTATTGCAAATAAACCTCCAAATCCCCCGATATCGGTTAAAACCCCGCGCCTGAATGTTGCAGCCACCAAAGGCTTGATATTCGAAATAAATTGATTTCCTTTATCTATATCAACGCCAGACTCAGAATATCTGGAAGTTTGAATATGATCCATTTTCGCTTTGACCGCCTGAATTTTAATTGAAAGACACATTTGCTTCCGGGAGCAGGATGACTTTCATTAAGAATTTGCGACCCGTAGAGGGCCCTGTAAAATATTGAAAAAAATAATTTATAACATCTTATTATATAATAAAAACGTAATTATTAATATAGAAAACATTTACTTTCCAACGGGTAAAAAGTCAATCTGTTTTCTTTGGCAGCTCCATTGCACCAGGTGCATCTTGGTAAAAAAAATCTTTTAATATTAATATATTAAAAAAAATAAAAATTCAAAATGACACACATGAATGGCCATTCATTGCCGGTTGCTTTGCCAGCCTAAATGAGTTATTTATATTTATGAAAAAAAATTATCTCAACAAAGCACTTGCCTTTATAATCCTTTTGACGTGGATGGCTATCACCTATACTTTCAACGAAAATCGCCAAAAATCATGAGCAACACCGATATCAGTGTCCCAGTCTGGGATAAGTTGCCCACCTCCTGTAATTCAAAAATAAGTTTAATTCGTTCTTAAAGGAGCTGCCAAATGCTGTCATATGATTCATGCATTAAATATTCACAAGAAAAACACTTTTGCCCCCATTGCCAGACGCGCCTGTCTTGCTGCGAAACCCCTCCCTTCCATATTGGTGATGGATTGGGCTGGGGAACCGATGTCATGTTTGTCTGTCTCAATGATGAATGCCCGATATTTTCACAGGGTTGGCAGCACATAGAGGAACAGTATGGCCATATGGGCTCTTATCGTTATATGCTGCTTCCCGGTGAAAAAAAAGGCAGCGTTATGATGGTTGGCAGCAAAGAGGCCTTTACCGGTTGCGTGATTGATCCTGAAGCTCTCAAAAAACAAGATGGACGCTACCAGGAAGAACAAGACGCCTTAAATGCCCTGGCAACCTGTGTCGAAACACATAATATACAACCTGTTCTCAGACTTTTACTCGATGAATGCGCCGGCCTGGATGGCAGATTGAAATCCTGTGAACTTCTTGTTAAACTTAACGATATTACATGCATTGATCCGATCAGAAACCACTTCTTCGCCCATAAAGATATTGAGCAGAGCGCCAATATGGCCATCAGCCAGATACTTCAGGCCAATTTCAAAAAAGAATGCCCTTATTGTGCTGAAATCATAAAGAAACAGGCAAAAATTTGCATGCACTGCGGCAAGGAACTCATCTGATTATTTTCCGCCTGTTCATTCTCATGCCTGAATGAAAAACTCGTCCAACATCATTTTCACCTTGCTATTGGACCGGGAATCTATTATAGAATTCTTTCTTTGATCATAAACGATATTCAACGTTTTGGATGGTGAGCGTAGCTCAGCTGGTGGTAGCATCGGATTGTGGCTCCGACGGTCGTGGGTTCAAGTCCCATCGCTCACCCCATTTTTCCCATAAAGGATTCAGGTAGTTACTCTGAATCCTTTTTTTTATCACATAATTATCATCATGGCCCATGATACCCGGCAGAGGTCGGAGATGGCCAACCCCACGGCAGTTATTTCCACACGACAGGAGAGCACAAACGGACACTTTCCCAGCATCAGGTGATGTCCGGCCGCATCAGCATGATGCGAGAATTACCTGCAGTATCTCATCCATCTTTTCCCGGTGTGAGCCGGACCAGTAAATTTTCTTGCAGTCAATGCAGCGGTGAAACACGTGATAATATTTCTTCGTAAGGGGTTCGAGGAATGGCAGGATATCTTCCTTGGCCACCGGCTCCAGTAAACCATTGCAGAGGAAACAACGGCTATAAGGTTTTATCATGTCTTTCAATCCGAATAGTTTGATGATTTCCACAAGCTGCTCATTGGGAAATTCTGCCCGGACCAGATGACCGAATTCGACGATTTTCCTCTTTAACAGATTGCAGTCCCTCGTAAGCAAGATCCTCCTCTGGCAGCCTGCGATTGCCGCAAGTCCGGTATCATCGCAGTCCCGGGGCAAAAGAGTATCAAATCCCAGTTGCCGCAATTTAGAGGCAAGTTTTG
>JBFMGN010000686.1:0-2582 GCA_040752435.1 Spirochaetota bacterium | reverse complement strand
AAGGGCATGGGCGAAAGTGTGGCCGAAGTTAAGATAAGCCCTTACCCCGTGCTCAAAAAAATCTTTCTCTACAATCCCGCCCTTTACGGCGATTGCACGGGCGACAAGCTCTCCAAGGAGCTCCAAATCCCGGTTTAATATCCGCTTTTTCTCCCTTTCCAGCAGGTTAAGCAAATCGAAATCCTTGAGTAATGCATGTTTTATTACCTCGGCCAGACCGCTTAAATATTCCGTATCCGGCAGGGTCATAAGAGTTCTGAGGCAGATTCGAATTTCTTTGGCAGGGTAGAAAGTGCCTGCCATATTTTTGTAGCCTGAATAATCGATGCCGGTTTTCCCTCCCAGAGATGCATCCACCATGGCCAAAAGGGTCGTCGGAACGAGAATGAGACCGCAGCCCCGCATGAAAATCGAAGCTGCAAAGGCGGTCATATCGCATACTACCCCTCCCCCGATTCCCAGCAAACAGCCATCCCGCCCGATACTATTTTCAATACACGCTGAAAGAATGGTATCTACGCTTTCCCAGGTTTTATATTTCTCTCCCGCTTTTAGGATAGAAACCGGAGAGCCAGAGATTATATGTTTTTTGAATAAACTGTACGTATTGGTATCAAAAACGAGAAGATGATTCCCTGCCTCTTCCAATGTTAACATGTTTTGATCCGGAGGGAACCTCACAATACTCGTATATCCCGATAATTTATAAATCTGGGCTTCCATACCCTTAAACTATACAGGCTAAACAGTATAAAATCCATATTTTTTTAACCTTGACGCTGCAATTGTTATGTTGTTAGTATTGCAGTCATGAAAAGCAGGTTCGTTCCGGTACTCTTACGACTGATTTTTTGTACTATTTCCATATCCCCGCAGACAAAGACAGACAAACAATCCCAGGATCAAATCGATAAACCGCAATTCGGCCTGCAGGCGGCGATTTTTCAAACTGTGAGAAATGGAGATACTGAACTTAAGAAAAACTTTCCTATAACGGCTGATTATAAACTAACTCCGGGAGATATTTTCACCCTTACCATTTCCTCGGGTATCAAAAGTGACGGTACCATTTCCAGCTCGGAAGAATATGAACTGCAACTACCGGACAGTTTTGTGCTTAATGTTCCGTTTGTCGGCAATGTGAACACCAAAGATAAGAAGTATACCGAGTTGCAGGATTTTATTATAAAAAAAATACGCAGTTTGATGCCTGTTCAGTACGTTAACTTTATCTTAAAGGAACCGGCTCAATTCCATGTCTTTATATACGGTGGAGTCAACTTACCCGGATATGTGGTTGTAAACCCGCTGCTACGGGTAATTGATGCTATCGGCATGGCCCAGGGCTTTAAAACGGGGGCAAGCTATAGAAAAGTCCAATTAATTCGACAAAAAAACACAACTGAAGGCAAAGAAAGTAAAACTGAATTAGATATCTCCCGTTTTTACTCAATGGCGGATTTTGATTCCAACCCTAGCCTGCAGCCGGGTGATAAAATTTTCGTGCCCCAGGCGGAAATTGTCGCAACCATAAATGGAAAGGTAAAATTCCCCGGTGTCTACGAGCTGATCACGGGCGAAACCCTGAAAACCATGATACTTTTGGCCGGCGGGACAATTCCAGCGGCCAAACCTTCCATAGAGGTAGTAAGAATTAGTGACCAGGGTGAACGGGAGATAATAACGGTAGAAAATGAATCCGCCGACACTTTTCGAATTAAGGATAGTGATACTGTAACAATCCGCTCCACCCTGGAAAACAGTGAACTGATAATTATAGAGGGGGCCGTTTTCGGAGGCAGGTATTCGGGCGATTCACCTCCCAGTGAACCGGAAAAGCCTAAGCGGATACCTCTTACCTACTACCCGGGTATGACGCTCTTATCAACCCTTGATGCTGTAGGAGGACCCACAAGCCGGGTTATCTCAAGCGAAAGCTATGTCTTAAAAAAGTCCAGCGGAGAAAAAATTAAAATAGATGTAGCCAAGCTCTGGCAGACGAGGGATAAAAATCTGGATATGGAGCTTAAGCCCGGAGATTATGTGCTGTTACCGATGGAAAAAATGCTTGTTTTTGTAACAGGAAAAGTTGCAAAGCCCGGTTCATTTGATTTCATAGCCGGTTTACAGGTATCGGATTATCTGTTGCAGGCCGGCGGAATCGATGAAGTGGAAGGAGATCCGAATAAAATATATTTAATGCAGGAAAAAGGCAGGAAAAAGCTTGTCAAAGTGACTGATCCGGTTCATCCAGGTGATCACATCCATGTGAATAAAAATACATTGTATGTTACAAATCAGTTTTTTACAAATTTTTTCATAGCCACCGGCTGGGCCACAGGCATATTTACATTGATTCAAACAACATATAATTTTATTACTTTCGTTATAGGACTCTTTTAACCCGCCTCGACCCAATAGATTGGGTGGAAGTTGGATTTCGTGCTTTAAAACGATGAAACTATTTTTTTTACAAAGGGATCAACGATCGAATAAATTCTCTTATTACCCTGAATTTCCGAGCTGACAATGCCCTTTTCTTTTAATACCGCCAGGTGCTGTGAAATAACCGGCTGCGACTG
>JBFMGN010000685.1:0-2583 GCA_040752435.1 Spirochaetota bacterium | reverse complement strand
AGAATATTAAAAAAGGCTGAATTTCAAGGAATACTTTCATATGAAACGGAAGGGTGGGAGGAAGCGGAGCAGGCCGAGATAATGATTAAAAAAAGCCGTGATTTTTTAATTGATGCCTTACAAAACATAGAATGAATAAATAACGAGGCATGTTGAAATGATTGATAGAAAATATAAAAGCCCATTGCACAAAATGGTCTCAACAACCGAAACAGCTTTATGGAATGATTCCTGTTCCATAGAAGAATTGACTTATGCCATAGATAACGGTGCCGTAGGAGCTACCAGCAATCCGGTAATCGTGGGGAATGTATTAAAAAAGGAGATGCACTTTTGGAAAGACCGGATTGTACAGGTTATTAAAGAGATGCCGGCAGCAACCGAAGATGAAATAACCTGGAAGTTGGTGGAAGAGATCTCTGTTAAAGGTGCAGAATTATTGAAACCCATCTTCGATAGGGAAAAGGGAAAGAATGGCAGGCTTTCCATTCAAACCGATCCAAAGTTTTTCCGGAATACTGAACTCATCGTTCAACAGTCTGTGCACTTCAATAATTTAGCTCCTAACATGATAGTAAAAATTCCTGTGTCCAAAGCAGGGGTTAAGGCTATAGAGGAAGCAACGTACCAGGGAGTCAGCATTAATGCCACCGTTTCTTTTAGCGTTCCTCAGTCTTTGGCTGCGGCTGAGGCAGTGGAACGAGGACTAAAACGACGGGAAAAAGAGGGCAAGGATATCTCCGGCATGGGACCGGTCTGTACCATCATGGTGGGACGCCTGGATGACTGGCTTAAGGTGGTGGCAAACCGGGATGATATTATTACCAACCCTGAATACCTGGAATGGGCCGGAGTCGCGGTCATGAAGAAGGCGTATAAGCTTTATACGGAGCGGGGTTACAGATTGCGGCTTTTATCGGCCGCCTACAGGAATCACATGCACTGGTCTGAGTTTATCGGCGGAAATGTAGTTGTATCTATCCCATACAACTGGCAGAGGCGTTTTAATAGTTCTGATGTTGAGGTTATCCCTCGGATCGATAAACCGGTAGATCCGAAAATAATTGCTGAACTGTCTAAAAAATTTAAAGACTTTTGCAAGGCGTATGAAGAAGATGGAATGACGGCAGATGAGTTTGACGCTTTTGGTCCTAATATGAGAACGATACGCCAGTTTATTGGCGGTTTTAAGGATTTGGCAGGTGTAATCGGGGATTTTATGATCCCCAACCCGGATGTTAAATGAAAGAAGTGTTTTGATGAAGACAAAAGGAGGTGATACAAAGCAAAAATACTGAAAGTCATAAGCGGATCTGCGAATTTAAGCGATTGTGCAGGGCGCTTACATAAAATATTTAAACGTAAAAGGAGGTGATTTAGTTTACTGTAAGATTCCAAGAGAACGTTTCAAACGTAAAATCATGCAAAATGTAAGGAGGATGAAAATGGATAAAAAATTAAAAGTTTTGTTGTGGACTGCAATTGCTCTTATTCTTACATCCACTCTTGTTTTTGGAGGTGGTAAGAAAGAAGCGGAGCAAAAAAAATCGCTGGTAATCGGTGTTTCTTACCAGAACCTGGCTTTTCCATATGTCGCTGCCATGCAGCGGGCGATTCAAATCAGGGCGAAAGAGTTAGGAGTAAAGATTGTTGAAACTGATGCCTATAATGACGCCGGTAAAGAATTGGCCAACGTTGAGAATCTTATCCAGCAGCATATTGATGCCCTTCTATTTGAAGCATGCAGTCTGGAAGCATCCGTTGCCTCAATAGAAGCGGCGAACAAGGCTAAGGTACCTGTAATTCAATTTAACGGAAAGGCTGAAGGTGGACAATATATTACCTTTGTCGGCTCAAATCAAATAGAATCCGGCGAGCTGTTGGGCAAATGGCTGCTCATGTTGTATGACAAGCTAGGGAAGCAAAAATTGAAAGGCATATATTTGAGAGGTGTTGCCGGTCAGATCACTGATATATGGCGGGATAAGGGTGTCAAATCCGTGCTTGAATCGAAGGGGATGCTCAATAAGTTTGAATTCGAAGAACAACATGCCGACTATGACCGGGGCAAGGGGCAGACCGTTACTGAAAGCATTTTAAGCAAATCCAAGAATTACGATTTTATAATTGCCAATAATGATGATATGATTCTTGGTGCTCTCCAGGTTGTAAAGCAGTTTAACATGGTCGGGAAAATTGCCCTGTGCGGTGTTGACGGCCTGCCGGAAGCGCTGGAAGAAATAAAGGCTGGCAACATGGATGCAACCGTATTCCAAAATCCTTGGGGCCAGGCGGCGGGCGGACTTGAAGCAACGGTTGATTTTTTAAATGGTAAGAAACTAGAAAAGGAGATATTAATCCCCTTTGAACTCGTAACAAAGCAGAATGTTGATAAAATATTAGAAATTGCTAACAAAGTATATATCAAATAAATCTTTGAGATAACGGCTGATCTCCCCGTCAAATGTCTTTACGAGGGGAGATCAGCTTGAATTAAATTCATTAAAAAGAATTGACGTCCATGGATACATTTACGGAGAATAAAATCCCATTGATAACACTTAAAAAAGTATCAAAAAAATT
>JBFMGN010000684.1:0-2585 GCA_040752435.1 Spirochaetota bacterium | reverse complement strand
ACAGGGCGCATGTTTTTTGCGCCGTGTTCAGAATCCGCTGGATTGCCTTGTGTACGCCCAGCATGGGCATTAACTAATGGGTGAAAGTCCCTGTGGGAAAATCACCGTATACTTGTTAATAGTATACACTAACCACAATTGAAATTCAATGGCGATTTCGTGAGGAATGGTCAGAAGGAAGAATGGAGAGAAGTCAGGAGGCGATGAACAAGAACCGCATACAAGGCTTAGCTTCGAGCCGAGTCAGCACAAGATGATGATGGCGTGTGATTAAGAGGCAGGGTAAATGCGGCGTTTGTCTGACGAAAGTTAATGTTCTTATTGAGTGTTCTATTTCATAAATTATGATTTGATAGAATGCCCGGATTTGAGACAATTTCAATGAACGACGACGCAGGCGTATCCTCTGTGATACGTCAAGGAGAAGTGAGGCAGAAATTGGCCGAAGATGGGCATTCCCGAAGGGCAGGTTTCTTTTGTCCTGCTTCTGCGTTACTTGTCGCTTACATACCGCAGAGGGTATGCTGCGCTCCTCGCGCCTTGAACCAGGCCAAAATAACCTCTGCTATCAAATCAAAATTTATGAAACAGAGCACCAAGGAGGCCTGCAAAACATGCGGTCTGATAAGGATTGCGCAATCAGAGGAAACTTTGATTGTGATTTTGCAGGAGTCAGCAGAAGCCATAGTAGCCGAATGCCTTTCGTAACGGGAAGGACAGGGTGAAGGGCTGAACATTGTGGAGGAGGATTAACAGGATATGGAACACTTGAAAGGTACGATGAACCAGAACAGGGGAGTACCTTGCCGGCGTGAAACCATACAGCCAACCTTTCATGCAAACCTGATGGAGCGGATTCTATCCCGTGAAAACATGCGAGCGGCATGGAAACAGGTTAAGGCAAATAAAGGAGCTCCGGGGATAGATGAAATGACTATCCGGGAATTTCCTGAATTTGCAAAAGCCAACTGGGAGAAGATTCGCTCAGCTCTGATGGAAAACCGATATACCCCAACCCCTGCAAGGCGTGTAGAGATACCCAAACCGGCAGGCGGAATAAGGCCTCTCGGAATTCCGATTGTACTGGACAGGCTTATAGAACAAGCCATTGCGCAGGTTTTGAATCCAATATTTGACCCGAAGTTTTCGGAGAATAGCTTTGGATTCAGGCCGAACCGTTCAGCACACCATGCAGTAAGGCAGGTAAAAGAAATAATCAAGAAAGGGCGAAAAATCGGAATTGATTGCGACCTGTCGAAATTCTTCGACAAGGTTGACCATGATATTCTGATGAACCGCCTCGCAAGACAAGTAAAAGATAAAAGAGTCTTGAAACTGATTGGGAAGTACCTGCGTTCAGGTGTGATGATAGGCGGGGAAATTCAGCCGACGTATGAAGGAGTCCCTCAAGGCAGTCCGTTGTCACCTCTTCTTGCCAACATTGTTTTGAATGATTTGGACAAAGAGCTGGATAAACGGAAACACATGTTTGCAAGATACGCGGATGATTTTATAATCCTCGTAAAGAGCAAACGTGCGGGGGAACGGGTAATGCGAAGTATAACCCGGTTTCTCACGAAGAAATTAAAATTGGCGGTCAATAGGGACAAAAGTAAGGTAGCTGAAATCCGTCAATGTAAATTTCTGGGATTTGCCTTTATAGGGAAACAGATACGGTGGAGCGAACCGGCGTTTCGGGAATTCAAACACAGAGTCCGTGAACTAACCGGACGAAGTAATGGAATATCCATGAAACACAGGCTTAAAGAGCTCACCGTATATCTGAGGGGATGGATGAATTATTTTGGCATTTCAGAGTATTACAGGCCATTGCCTGAAATTGACGGATGGATTCGGAGAAGGGTGAGGATGTGTTACTGGAAAATGTGGCGCAAACCTAAAACCAAAGTAAGGAACCTCCTGAAACTGGGTGTATGGCTTGATAATGCGATAAAGGCCGGTATGAGTTCTAAAGGATACTGGCGTTTATCGAAAACGCTCGGAACACAGACTGGAATGACCAACGAATGGCTTGCAAAACAAGGTTTGGTATCAGTAAGAGAATTATGGATTGCGATACATTATCCGTAATGAACCGCCGGATGCGGAGCCGCATGTCCGGTGGTGTGGGGACTGGGGGCTAAAAGCCCCCGGTTACCCGATTAGGTTTTCGTTTTGATTTCTGAATATATAATCGTTGGGTTACCCCATGTATAATCTTTTATGTGTGGTGGTTTTATTACTACAATTTTTTCGAGCCATGTCCAGAACGATTTTACCTCTCTAAGCACGGTATCGATTCTTATTTCGTGCCCTCCGACAATTAATTGATATTTGTAAACATAATTCGCGGTAAAACGGTCGTAAGCAATGCCCGGCAAATTCATACTCTGCGTTGCCTGGTTTGAAAAGAGGGTGTAGTTGCGGCCTTCATGAATCCAAGATATTGCTCCCAGTATTGGGTAGTTGATGGAATCATTTTTCATTAAATCACCACGCATATGCTGCAGATAGTTTCGACACTCTTTAACTGGTTCGATTATTTTTCCCAGTCGTTTTTTTTGGGGGAGATAGTTTATAATAAA
>JBFMGN010000683.1:0-2585 GCA_040752435.1 Spirochaetota bacterium | reverse complement strand
CGCAGGCTTAGAGTCAGATATGAACGACGCTCCGATATTCATAATGCTTTTATGATAATTGGTTGTATTTTTATTTGTTGGAGTTTTATTTCTAATGTATAATCTCATTTTGTTAGACGCTCTAAATCTACTGTCTTATGCCGGTAAAACAGAGAAAAAAAGGATCGGTATTTCAAAAGCAGAAGCAGCACATTGTATTTTTAATGATTTAAGGGTCACAAGAGACGGGGAATCCCTTGATTCGATCTGGCGCAGAATTAAAACAAACAGGAATAATGATACCACTTATGTCTGGCAGGGCAAAATCATCCGGTATGCCGGAGATATTCTTGATTATATGGTGACAGCTAACTTACTGGTCAAACATGGTAAATACTTTTTTGTCAATCCGCTTGAGAAAGAGGCGGTTTCAAAGTTTATAGATTCCGCATCATTCTTTGGCAAATACAATAATTTGCTTAAAAAGCATCGAACTTCGGCAGAGAAAATAAACGAACTGCAGGAAGAATGGGTTTCGTATGTCAACCAGCCTGTTGGTAAAGATGTATTTAGAACGGATATCTTGGCTTTTATTTCTGCGGATGAAAAAGAATACCATGATTTAAAGAATCGGTTTTTAGCTAAGGTCGAAAAAGAGCATGTAATAACGGGCACGGTTTCCGCAAAAGATATCGGAGATATGGGCGAGAATTTAGTTCATAGTCATGAGCGTATGCGAATAAAGATAGGGGGGCGTCCGGACCTTATAAATAAAATACAATGCTATGCGAACCAGTTAGCATTAGGTTACGATATTCAGTCTGTAGAACTGGATGAATCCAAACGGTATATTGAAGTTAAAACAACTATCAGTCAGAGCGCAATCGACTTCACCAGATTTCATTTAACCACAAATGAGTGGGTTGCGGCAGAATCAATCAGAGGCAGGTATTTTGTTTATCGATTGCTTCTCAGCAAAAGGCATAGAAAATTATTCTTACTTAAGGACCCTGTAGGGCAATATAAACAGGACAATATTTCAATGGTGCCAAGAGACGGAGCTGATGTCATGTTTAAACCCGGCACAAGTGGGGAGTTTGCCGAACTGTTAGAATGGAAAGATTAAAGATTGTTTCTTTGTTTTGTGGGTGTGGCGGAA
The DNA here is from genome assembly GCA_040752435.1 of Spirochaetota bacterium. Lineage (GTDB taxonomy): Bacteria > Spirochaetota > Spirochaetia > SPDA01 > JBFMGN01 > JBFMGN01. Next base: position 1,447 of record JBFMGN010000683.1, on the reverse strand, counting down.
CCGATTTGGGTATGCTTGGCGGATTTACTTATTTGGGCAAAACTTATGCTGCGCACCCCCTAAATATAGTTTATGCGAATGATATCGACCCGGCAATAACGGCAATATTTAATTCCAATTTCAAATTAAAGGCAGTAGTCCAAGACATACGGGAAGTCAAAAACGACGAAATACCTAAGCATGATATTTTAACCGGCGGATTCCCTTGTCAATCCTTTTCTATTGTTGCCCAAAATCCGCCCCGATTAGGATTTAAAGACGAGAAAGGCCGCCTATTTTTTGAGATGTGCCGGATTCTGAAAAACAAGAAACCTAAAGCTTTTGTTGCAGAGAATGTAAAGGGTATACTCTCAGCAAACAGCCATCAATCTTTTCCACTTATCATTAAAGAATTCGAAGATTGCGGATATATAGTATCTCATTACCTTCTCAATGCGGCTGATTACGGGGTGCCGCAAAGAAGAGAACGTGTTTTTATTGTAGGTATCAGGAAAGATATTGGAGGTAAATTTTATCCGCCCGATAAAACACATCATAAGGAAAACAGTCTGACAGGAGAAAAGTGGGCTCCGTTAAAGAAAGTTATTCTCCCTCACACTAAAGTGCCGCAAAAGTATTTCTTTTCCGAAAAAGCGCATTTGGGGCTGGCCAAAGCCAATCCTATAATGAATAAAGGAAGGGCTCAAAATACCGAAAGCGTTTGTAATACAGTCGGTGCGCATCTTGCGAAAGTTAGCCTTAATAGCACCGACCCGGTTTTAAAAGTAAACGGTCGTTATAGACGTTTTACCCCCAGAGAAATTGCCAGAATCCAGTCTTTCCCTGACTCCTTTAAGCTGAATTGCCCTGATGCAGTAGCTTATAAAGCATTAGGCAACGCTATTCCGCCTGTCTTGATGTGGCATGTTACAAAACGGTTACTTGAAGTGCTGAAAAAATTATCCGTGAAAGATGTCAGAACTGATACGGAAAAAAGAAGTCATAATATGTCCAGAATCCGCGCAAAAAATACCAGCATAGAAAAGATACTTAATAGTGAGCTGAAGAACTTATCAGTAAAATACAGAAGAAATGCCAAAGATTTAATGGGTAAGCCTGACATTGTATTCGATGATAGCCGCCTAGCGGTTTTTTGCGATAGCGAATTTTGGCATGGGAAAGACTATCCTACCTGCGTGAACAGAATAAAAACAAACCGGGATTTCTGGATAAAGAAGATCCAGAGAAATATGGAAAGAGATAAAAAAGTGAGTGGCAATTTAAGAGCAACGGGATGGAAAGTACTACGTTTCTGGGCTAATGATATAAAAAATAATCCTCAAGAAATACTGAAAAAAATTAGTAGGGATTTAAAGCAGTAGGCTTGGGTTTTGAAAGGTAATTAAGTATGGGTAAAAATCAACATGTCGTGCGTTATGGAGATAAATGGGCAGTAAGAGCGGAAAAA
>JBFMGN010000682.1:0-2586 GCA_040752435.1 Spirochaetota bacterium | reverse complement strand
ATTTCTCTATGCTCTTTTTATTTCTTTCAATATCCTTTAAGTATTTCCGAAAGGCCGACGAGACTTACTACAAGAGTGGAATGACAATCGGCCGAAGGCCGTACCATGCGGAACGAAGATATTACGAGCGTGAGCTCGTAATATCTTCGTTAAGTTCCCTACGGAAACGAGGCCCCCTTCGAGGGCGAGAGGTTTCGCACGGAGAACACGGAGAAAAGAAGAAGGAGATGAATTTCACACAGAGAACACAGAGGGGGAAATGGGACTTTCAGTATTAGAATTCAGGCAGGAGCAGCGCTGCAGATTGCCTGTACCCTTATTGCGCTCCTTAGTCTCTGTGTGAAATTTCTTAGGGCGATAAAGGTGGGTAGCCCCCTACGGGACGAGAACCGAGGGCGATAAAGGTGGGTAGCAAATATTTTATCCAGGAGCTTTTGGCAGGCCAGGTTAAGGGTTCTATTGTCAGTCATAGCTGCCGAAGTCTTGAACTGCTTTCTGCATCATATATATATTAACGGGGGGTACATCGTAGGGCAGTTCGCATCCAGCCTCGAAAATGAACCGGCCGGGCTGACAATGTTTTTTCCCTTCCAAAATACATTTTTTGGAAGCCGCGTAGACTTCTTCAGGCGTCCCCGTTGCAACCAGTCTCGGTTCAATGTTGCCCGCGATTATGTCATCCGGAAAATGCTCGGCCATTTTTTGAAGGGTAATTTCATGTCCAATACTCAATATTCCCGGAACGCCATCCCGGCTTCTGGGTATTTTTTGCCAGTGGCGCAGATTTTTGTTATGATCACTGCAAATATGAAAATAAAGGTTCTTCTTTGCACCCATCTCCAATACACCACCGTAGACTTTCTGATGAACCGGCAGTACATACTGTTCGAATTGATCCGGGCTTATCAGCATGTTGCTTTCAGTCGGCGCTGCACAGCGTGCAAGAACACGGCCCTCACCAAATGTATCAACGAAGTATTTTGCAACTTGCAAAATATGATCCGACATTAACTCAAGTGCTTTTGCAACCGCCTCCGGATTGGTAATCAACCACAGCATGAATTTATCGACGCCGCAGAGATTGGCGGCATGGGTGAACGCGCTTCCACAGATAAAAGCTATCTGGGTGTTATTCTTTTCCTGCAGTTTGGCAAAATTCATCATCATCGGTACGCACCCTGCTTTTTTGGGATCGGACAATTTAAGCTTGAATACATCCTCCGGCTCCTGTACCGGTCGTCTTTTAACCGATGGGCTCGAGGAGTGGCTGTCTTCCGCCGGCCATTCAATTTCTCCACCAAACTCCAGCGCCCCGTATGAAACAAAGGTATAGAAGGGTTGTTTCACGGCACCATACTGTTCCATCGTATAGTACTGGGCTTTAAAACTAATCTCCGGATCTTTGTATATGTCTGACTTTTTAACACCGTAGTTTTTTGCACAAAAACCGTAGCCTTTATGAACAAACGGTACTCCATCGACAGGTTCTCTGTTTAACACAGCCGCCATGCGTTCATCCATGGTCATTCTGTTTTTGTTCATGCCGTCCTCCTTAAACTAGTTTAAAAAAGTTATAATTGAGACAATTTCAAAAACCAGAATTTATTAGCCACGGAAGCACACGGAAATATGCAGAAAAAGTATTAATGGTTGCAGCCTTCCGTATCCTTCCGCGTGATTCCGCGGCTAATACCAATTGGAGCCGGTTTCTGATTGGCCACGGAACCCGCGGAAAAACACGGAAAAAGTATTAATGGTTGTAGCCTTCCGTGTCCTTCTCCCCTTCGAGGACAGAATCAGAGTACAGTCGGATCTATTGCAAACTTTATTCCTTCTAAAGCCTTTACCCGTTTAAACGTATTGAGCAATTGGGAAAGGGGTACCGTTTCTTTAACAAAATCTCTCCCATCAACCAGACGGGTCGCGAGAAGCTTGAGGGAGCGCCTGTAATCGTCGGGCGTCTGGTGGAATACACCGAGCAGTTTTAACTCCGAATAGTGGAGCTGCATTGTATCGACTGTTATTGTCGTTCCTCTCTTGTGTAACGTTGCACGAGATTTGAGAAAAAGTTGCACGAGATTTGAGAAAAAACCGTGTTTTTCTATGTTTTTTCGTGTTTTTATGTGTATTTTCTCACAATAAATCATAACTTGTCACCTAAAATCCCGAAAAAGTTATAACTATGTCACCCCTCCAGGATTTTAGTTGTCAGTTTAATCGCCTCGACTTTTTCCCGATAGATTATATAATCTTGGTCTCTCGAATCCATTATTCCTCTATTGATCAATTTTATTTCCTCATCAACCGAATAAAGCTCACGAATCTTGGCGACAACGTACTTTTTTCGTTCTCGTTCTTTTTCTTCAGTGGTCAACATTTGGGGATTATAAACAATCTTTTTATCAATCAGTTGGTATTTTGGTTTTCCGTATTGATCAAATAGTGCCCCTACCCCTTGCATTTCCGGCAGCGGCGGCGGATTATCTTCCCATTCTGGATTTGATTCGGCTGGATATTGGATTACAAAACTAGTAATATAGTTGTTTAGTGTCAATCTATAATCATATTGAATCATATATAGTAACC
>JBFMGN010000681.1:0-2587 GCA_040752435.1 Spirochaetota bacterium | reverse complement strand
ATCCCTATATTGACAAATTAGGTATTATTTATATAATATGCTTGGAGGTTTGAAATGCCAACAATCCCAATAGAAGAAATGATGCCGAGAGAAATGGATCCCAAGTTGAAGGAAATTCTAGGGAAATTTTCTGAATTTTTGGATGAAATCGTAAACTTTGGAACCCATGCATTTAAGTGGTGCCTTGATAGCGTGAAAAAGGGCGACGAACATGTTCCCATTTTTCAATCTTTTAGGCATATATTTGATTTATTAGATTCAATCTCGGTGCTGATCAGAAAATCCTGTGCAGAACCCTGCAAAGTCCTCTTGCGGGGCATGTTTGAATCAGTCCTTTCTATCGAATATCTCCTTCAAAAGAATACAGCGCAACGAGGCAAGGATTTCCTTATTTGGAATAGGCATCATAGATTAAGAATGCTCCGCCGCCACGATCCTGATGACAACCTATATAAAGAATTTCTTGCCTGCTTAAAAAAAGACAAGAGCCTCTCTGGTATTAAGTTCCCAGGATTCCCCGATATTAAGAGCAGGATGGATTCCTATAGTAGGCTCTTTTCTAACCCTTTTTACGCAGAGTCAGAAAAGGAATACCAAGGGATAAAGAAAAAAACAAAAAGGGCCCCTAAATGGTGGTTTAATATGCATGGCGGGCCAGGCGATGTACAAGAATTAGCAGATCGCCTTGGCAGGTCGGCACAATATGAGTTGCTCTATCGGGGTCTGTCTGACTTTTCACACGGGATGGATATTATTGAAGGCAAGTTCGAAATAGAGGAGCCAGGGCTCGTTGCAATTTCACAGCTAAGGCTCCCAAACAATGCTCAATTCATGACTTTTATGGCGGCGACTTTCGGCTTAACGGCGATAAGGTTGTTCATCAATCATTATGCTGCAGACAAGACTTCTCACCTGCGAGATTGGTATATTAGGGAAATTCAAGAAAGATATCTCTCGCTGGGAGGGCAAAAAATCATCGAAGTGATATGAACCACTTATTCATTGTGTGTAAATTTATTTAACAAAATGGAGACTGCTATGACTATTACCCAAGAAGAGTTGGCAAAAAGGCTGCGTGAGGCAAGAGAAAAGACAGGTTTTACTCAGGAGGACGCTGCCAAAGTCCTGGGCCTGGTGCGCCCGGCAATCGCCCAGGTCGAGGCAGGAAAACGGAAAGTCTCGAGTATCGAGCTAATGGCCCTTTCCCGGCTATACGGGCGGCCCCCACAGAGCTTTTTCGAAGAATCTTTCGAGAGGGACGGAATCGCATTCATCTGGAGAACCATCCCTGAAGCCCGGAAGGACCCTACCATCCAGAAGGAAATGAGCCGGGGAATAGAGATGGTAAACGCAATTCTGGAACTTGAAAAGAAATTAGGCCATACCCGCGTAAGTTCCAGCATGGCCACAAGGTATGTTCAGAGCGTTCGCACGAAATGGGAAGCGGTCGTACAGGGGCAAGAAATCGCCGAGCAGGAACGGAGCCGGCTGAAACTCGGGACTGCCCCGATCGACAACCCTTCGGTTATCCTCGATAGCCAGGGCATATTGGTTTTAGGCATCGATCTTCCCTCCGGGATTTCCGGCTTCACTTTTCGCTCTGACCCGGCAATTGTCTGCACAGTTAACACAGCGGATGCCTGGGTGCGACAACGGTATTCTCTTGTGCACGAATATTGTCATGCTGTCTGCGATATAGAGGACATCCCAGGAATCGTTACTCGCACCGAGCACGCAAAAGATTATAGGGAAGTCCGCGCCGATGTCTTTGCAGCCTGTTTCCTGATGCCCGAAGAAGGAGTAAAGAGCTTTTTATCCAGTCGGGGCAAGGCCACCCCTTCAAGAATCCCAGCTCCGCAGATGGTGCGGGAAAAGATTATTGACTATGAAGCACGCCGTAAAGAAAGAGCCCGCGAAATTGATTTTATCGATGCCGTGATCATGGCCAAGACCTTCGGCGTAAGCCTTGAAGCTGCGATCTGGAGGCTTCGTAACCTTAACCTGATCAACGCTCAAAAACAAGAGACATTCTTGAGCAAAGAAAAAGAGGGACTTGGGAAAAGGATCATAAGCTTCTTTTATCCTCCCGAGCCGCCTTTACCGAGGCCAAGACAAGCATTCCTTCATAACGCTGAGCAGCGGCTATTCTCTCTAGCAATAGAAGCGGTTGAAGCAGCTCTTATTAGCAGAAATAAATTAGTCGAGCTGCTGAGATTGGCGGGCCTGTCGGATGATGAAATTTTTGAGATTGCTCAGGCACGCCGAAGCCGGGGATAAAATAAGGCCGCATTGTGAGCGAAGAAAAAGCTTCACCGATAATCGTTGATGCAAATTCGCTGATTGACATAATCAAGCTCGGGGCGCTAAATTCGGTCATGCGGATAGCCGACTATCACTTCTTGGTTATCGATGAAGTTGTAAGGGAGATTCGTCGGACTGATCAGGCCAGTATTCTTAAACACCCGATGGAAAGAGGATTAATTTCCAGAGTGTCCATTAGCAATCTCGATGAATTGGAATTGTTTGCGCAACTTCAGACGGTTCTTGATCCCGGAGAGGCAGCCAGCCTTGCTTATGCATCTATCAA
>JBFMGN010000680.1:0-2589 GCA_040752435.1 Spirochaetota bacterium | reverse complement strand
TGTGGTGATCGCTTATTTGCGGCTCAGAGATAAGTTTCTTTTTACTTTTCTTTTCATCAATTTTAAAGTATCCTATTGTCGTCTGGAGCTGTTCCGCCTGGCTTGACAGTTCTTCCGCCATAGAGGCTGATTCTTCTGATGCAGATGCATTTTGCTGGATTACCTGGTCAAGCTGCATTATGGCATGATTTATCTGTTCCGCTCCGGTATTCTGCTCATTGCTGGCTGCACTTATTTCTTGAACAAGCTCGGCCGTGTGTTTGATGTCCGGGACAATCTTACTTAGCATCTCGCCTGCCTTTTCAGCAACACTTACGCTTCTGCTTGAAAGTTCGCTGATCTCTCCCGCCGCTTTCTGGCTTCTTTCTGCCAGTTTTCTGACTTCCGAGGCCACCACTGCAAAACCTTTCCCATGTTCTCCGGCCCGGGCCGCCTCTATAGCAGCATTTAATGCCAGGAGATTTGTCTGCCGTGCGATTTCTTCGATAATATTTGTTTTTAATGCTATTTCCTTCATGGCAGAGACCGTCTCAAGGACAGCCTTGCCGCCTGACTCTGCATCCTCCGCAGATTTCTTGGCGATCTTTTCAGTCTGGAGCGCATTGTCTGCATTCTGTCGTATATTCGCTCCCATCTGTTCCATGGAAGATGAAACTTCTTCGGCCGCCGCAGCCTGCTCCGTTGCACCCTCGGACATCTGTTGTGCAGTCGAACTCATCTCTTCACTGCCCGATGCAACCTGATCTGCCACCATCTGAATCCCTGCAACAATTTCAGTCAACTCATTTACCATATTTGACAGGGCCTTCATAAGCCTGTCTGCGGAACAGCGTGTTTTAAGATTTTCTATCATCAAATCTCCGGATGCAATTCGTTCTGCAATAGCTATCACCTCATTTTCCGCATCGATCAGCATATTGAGATTATTCTTCAGCTTGTTGAAATCCCCTTTATATTCGGCTGTAATCTTCTCCGGGATATCTCCACTGCTTATTTTATCAACATACTCTGCCGCCACATTCAATGGGTTAACTATTGCGTCAAGCGTATCGTTTACACCTTTTATTATATTTCGGTAATTTCCTTCAAACTTTTCCACATCCGCCCTGGTAGCAAGTCTGCCATCGAGGGCCGATTTTACCAGATCCCCCACTCCACGGGTGATCTCCATTTCCTTCGTAATATCGACAACATACTCAATGGCGCCTACGATCTTGCCCGCCTCATCTTTAAGCGGTGCGCCGGTATAGCGGATTGGGAGCTCACCCGAAGGTAACCTGGCTAGAGTGTCACTGGTGAACACGCCGTTCTGCTGCATTGCCTTCGCAACCTGACAGTCGGGAGTATTACAATGCTTCGTATTAAACAGGCTGTAGCACTTCTGGCCAAGACAGTCTTTGGGAGTTCTGCCTAAAGCCTGGGCGCCGGCGGGATTCATGTATTGAACGTTAAAGTCCCTATCTACAGTCATAATCGGCGTCGGAACTTTATTCAGGATGTCAACCTTGTTCTGAGCCTCATTCATCGTCTCTTTAATCTTAGTCTGGTCCACAACTATTTCCAGTACTCCTATAATTTCATCCTGTTTGTCTCTTACCGGCACCGCGCTGTAGGAAATCCAGAGATCTTTCCCACCAGGATGGGCATCGGTCTGACCTTCTTCATTTTTGCCGCTCTGCATTGCCCTCGCACAGGCACATTTGAGGGTCCGGCAGTCCGATGTTTTAAAATGATCGTAACATTTAGTTCCAATAAGATGCTTCGGCACCGTTCCGAGCAATGCCGCTCCGGTCTTACTCATAAAACGAATGGTAAAATTCTTGTCTATGATCATAACCGGTGTTGGTATCGCCTCAATGTGGCCAACGAGAGTTTCAACGGTCTTGTTAACGCCTTCTACGATCCTGGCATAATTCCCGCTGAACTTGCTGACATTACCTCTGGTTTCAAGCCTGCCTTCGATTGCCCCTTCAGTCAACATGTTGATCTCGGTAATTAAGCCGTTTATCACCTCAATACAGAGATTAAGGTTAGTCTTTAAACCGTTGAAATCTCCGCTGTAGGTATCTGTAATTTTTTCGGGAATATCTCCTTTGCTGATCCGGTCCACATAGCTGGCGGTAATACTCAGTGGTTTCATGAAGGCGTCAATTAGTTCATTTATTGCCTTTAAAACTGTTTCTTCTTCCCCCCCGGCTCCGCTGAGCTCGATTCTGGTATCCAGGTGGCCCGCTTTAATAGCGTCCACCACCGCCTTAATTCTTTGAAGAAAGTCCGTTCTTAAAGTTTGATTTTTCATAGTTTCCTCTTCATTTTTTTTTGTCGGTTTTTCCAGCCCGTCCTCAGACAGGTGTTTAAAATTCGTATCAAATTCTCTGTTCATACCATAACTCCTCTATTGATTTTATTTCATAGCGTTTCAGTGGTTTCCTTGCTGAGCGTCTATGATTAAAAGTGTTTTTTACCCAGGTGACACTTTTTTTTAAGTTAAAGTTTTTTTCATATGTTTCATTGTGTATTATCAAAGTTCTTAAGGAAACATCCTTTCTTCACTCCAACAATATTGCAATTTCTATGCCATCCATAAAG
>JBFMGN010000068.1:0-9877 GCA_040752435.1 Spirochaetota bacterium | reverse complement strand
CTTTTAACTCGTTTCTGCGCTATCTCTTCGGACCAACAAGTACATTTGTAAATTTAAATCTTAACTTTCAGCGTTCCCTGGCATCTGCACAGAGAGTTTTCGAGCTACTTGACATCGTACCGGAGATCAAAGATGCAAAAGCCTCGTTTCCCATTAACTCGGTAAAGGGAAAGGTAGTCTTCCAGGATGTTGCTTTCTCTTATAGGGAAAAACCTGTGCTTCATTCGTTGAATTTCTCCGTTGAACCGGGAGAAACAGTTGCAGTCGTCGGGCCAAGCGGCGCCGGGAAATCGACCTTGTTAAACCTTATTCCCAGATTTTTTGATCCCGATAAGGGGCAGATACTCCTGGACAGCAACAACATAAAAGATTTAACAGTAAAATCACTCAGGGAAAAAATCGCAATTATACCGCAAGACATCTTTCTCTTCAGTGATACTATTAAAGAAAACATCGCGTTTGGAACTCCGCAATTAAATGATGAGGATATTGTCAAAGCGGCGATGTGTGCCCATGCACATGAATTTATTGTAAACCTGCCGCAGCAATACGATACAAGGATCGGCGAAAGAGGGGCAACGCTGTCCGGGGGTGAACGCCAGCGAATAGCCATTGCGCGTGCCATAGCCGGCGGGCCGGATATCTTACTTATGGACGAAGGAACTTCTCAACTGGATGCGGAACTGGAGGAAGCAATCCTCAACAACATCAGGACTCTGATGAAAGCTAAGACTATTTTTATAATCGCTCATAATCTAGCCGCCATTGACGAATCTGATAAAATCATCGTTATGGATAAAGGCACCATTATCGGAATAGGCAAACATCATCGTCTCTATAGAGAGTGTTCAATCTACCGGAAGCTCTACGATACCAGTTTATCCAATCATCAATTTTCCTGATCAAAGGAGAAAAGCAGGGCCGGCGGAATGTCTTTGAGATCTATAAATTCTTAAAAAAGTGATCTTTTATTACAATCGTATTGACAATTCGGCCGGAATATGATTCAATGGTTGGTACCAATTTCAACAGTTTAATTAAACAGAGCTTTTTTCGGAGCAAAGGGGAATGTTACATTCGGGCAAAGCGTATCAGATACGGCAAATCTCCAATGACAGAGCCATAATCGATGACGGTCAAACGTGCTATCTTTTGCACTCACCTACATTGAGGATTTTCCGAATCGATGATAGGACGCGCGATATTATTGAAACTGGCGCCGCCCTTAAAGCGCAATATACTGCTGCCCAAAGAGAAGAAACCTTAGCCAGGCTTGACTTAAGCGGCCTATTTAAAGGTGAAGATGCAAAAATACTTTCCGAAAAAAACCATGAATATTACTACGCAGAACCATCTGTTAAATCCCTCATGCTGAACGTTTCCCTTTTATGTAACTTAAAGTGCAGCTATTGTTTTAATGACCAGACGAGCCCTCAAAAAAGAATTGAGACACCATTAATGACTGCGGAAGTCGCCTTAAAAGCCGTTGACCTCTACCTGGAAGATGAGGGCTCTGAAAACAGTCAGGAGTCTATCGATTTTTTTGGAGGAGAACCTCTTATTAATTTCGATGTAATCCGGGAAGTTATTCTTTATGCAGCCGGGAAAACGAAAAACAGGAAAAGACGGCTTTCGTTCAATATTACAACAAATGGTGTACTGCTGACAGAAGAGAAATATGAGTTTCTAAAAAAATACAATACGAGGTTTCATCTCAGCCTTGATGGAGATGAGGAAATACATGATAAAAACAGAAGGACAAAAGATGGCAATGGTACCTATAGAAGAATAATCAATAACTTGAAAAACTGCATTTCTGAACGGCCGGAATTGTTTTCCGCCCACGCCACAATCACCCCTTCTTGCCTGGACCTTGTAAGAATTGACAACCACTTCGATTCTTTGGGGTTGGAGAATTATGGGTTCGAGCTGATGTACTGCGGCTGCAAGAGTTCAGCGAAACCGTGGAATAAGACGCTGGTTGAAGAATATGATAGATGCTACGGTATTTATGGTAAAAAACTTCTTGAATACATTCTGTCCGGTGAGAAAAAAAGGCGGAGTTTAACGAGCATTCTCAAACGCCTCCGCCGAATCGCTAAACGGGACCTTACGTACATCCCTTGCCGAATGGCAAGGGAAGCTTATACAATTGCACCTGACGGATATGTATATCCCTGCCATTGGCTTGTTGAAAATAAAAACTTCAGAATGGGTTCGGTTTACCGGGGGATTGATCAAAGCCGACGAAAAAAATTCTATCCCAAACTGGTTTTTGAAAAGGAAATATGTAAAAGCTGCTGGGCGAGATACTTATGCGGCGGCGGCTGCCCGGCAGTCTCAATGGTCAATAATGGAAACGATACATACCCTGATAAGTGGGTTTGTAAAGATCGATTGACTATGTGGAAATGGATGGTATGGCTTTATCTCAAACTTAATGAGCAAAACGCAGCGAAAAAATTGCTATGATTGATAATACGACAAACTGCCGGACGGATAATTATTACTTCGATTATATTGATAGTACGAATACAATAATTAAACTGGACGGAAGAACTTACCTTTTTCACGCCCCGGATTTAAGGCTTTTTCGAATCGATAAGCTTACGGAGGATGTCTTAAAAACGTTTAAACAGCCGCCCTCCGCCGGCACAAACTTTGTTTCTAAAATGTATCCCAAGGAACAAGTACAAAAGACACTTGAAAAGTTAAAAAAATCCGGAGTATTCGACGGCGAAACTGCCGCACAACAGGCAGCTTACAAAAATTTTGATAATGAAAGTTTCATAGCTCCAATAAAATCCTTGCTGTTGAATCTCTGCCATACCTGTAATTTAAAGTGCAGTTATTGTTATGCCGGTTATGGCAGCTATCAAGGTAAGAGCGTCCATCCATTTATGAGTAAATCCGTCGCGTTAAAAGCCCTGGATTTATACCTCGACCGCCTGGATCAAACTCACGGCATTGAGATTATCGATTTTTTCGGAGGAGAGCCGCTTCTAAATTACAACGTGTTGCGTGAAGCTGTGCGTTATGCTTCAAAAAAAATGGAGGAGAGAAACCGGAAGATACCTTTTGGTATTACATCCAACGGTCTATTGCTTACAAAAAAATATGCTCAATTTTTAATTCGCAACAATGTAAAAATAATGCTTAGCCTGGATGGGGATAAGGAAATTCACGATACACACAGGAAAACAAAAAACGGCAGAGGCTCTTATCAATATATCATCAGGAATGTACGCCCATGGCTTATGAAATATCCGGAGTTATTTTCAGCCCGGGCGACAATTACGCCGGACTGTCTGGATCTTAGGAGGATTTACAACCATTTTAAAGAGCTGGGATTCAAAGAATACTACGTCGCAATGGAATACTGTAGCTGCGAAGATAACTTCCTAAAATGGACCGACGACATTATCAAAGAATACGACCGGAATTATGGTATATATATCTCGCAGGTCCTTACGGATGTACTCAAAGGAGAACGCTATGGTACAACGTATATCTTAAAAGATTTAGACCGCCTGCGGAGAAGGGAAAAACATGTGATACCTTGTCAAATATCAAGGGAGATGGTGGTTGTTACGCCTAATGGTGATTTGTATCCCTGTCAACGGTTAACTGAACGGGAAGAATTCAAAATCGGTACTGTTTTCAACGGTATCGACGAGCAGAAAAGAAGAACTCTGGCGCCTGCATTAGTGTTTGAAAAAGAAATCTGTAAAAATTGCTGGGCCCGTTATTTATGCGGCGGAGGATGCCCCACCGCTTCTTACCTTGTAAATAGAGAAGACAAATATCCCGACAAATGGAGCTGCCAATCACAAATGATAGCATGGAAATGGAAAATATGGCTTTATCTCGAATTGCAGGAATCAGGCTTCCCCATGGAAACATTGGTTTCAAGATAATCCAGGAGTGCCGGTAAATGTAAAAAAAATAATTGCAATTTTTGATCTACACATAAGGAGGTGATGTGTATGTTGGAATTGTTAAATGATCTCAGTGATACTAAAAAAGACACCCAAAAAGAAATAGCGCAGGAAACATGCCCGTGTGATGCCTTTTACGTAGCTCCGTGCTATTGCTTCTGGGATCCGGTTCCCCCGTCCCAGACTTAATAACTATTTTCTATACCAGCACTCCTTCTCATTATATAAAAAAACAAAACGAAGAAACATTATGGCTGTTAATGATTTTACTGATTTTCAATTAAAGCAGGTGGATGACAATAACCTGCTGCTTATTTTTGGAAAAAGAGTGTATCTTTTTCATGCCCCGAGTTTAAGAACCTTTCTCATAGACGGCTTAACCAGAAGAATTATTGAGTCCTATGGAAAGTACAGCCTGTATTCAGATACGACTTACGGAAATCGATATCCGGAAGAACAAATAAAGTCAGTTGTAGAGAATATTAAAAGGGCGGGAATCTTTGATTCTGAGAACAAAGAAGAATTGCTCAATCAGAAAAACAGGTATTATGCCCGTTCACCCCAGTCTAGATGTTTAACGCTGAACCTTGCACATAATTGTAATCTCAACTGCAGATACTGTTATGCAAATCATGGGAATTATAAAAATAAGAGTGATCCCTCTTGCATGCCTTATGAAACGGCTCAGCAAGCCGTTGATTACTATCTAAACAGCTCAAATTCGGATAGCAGTAATAAATCGATCGATTTTTCAGGGGGGGAACCTCTCCTGAACTTTGAAGTCTTACAAGCGATTGTATCATATATTGAAAAGAAAATAAAAAATATCGATAGAAGATTGACTCTGACTGTCATAACCAATGGGCTTCTCCTTTCGGAAGATAAGCTCGATTTTTTAAACCGGCATAATGTCCATATCGCCGTTAGTATCGATGGAGATGAAAAAATACATGATGCCAACAGGATTACAAAAGACGGGACAGGATCATACAATTTAATAATAGAAAATATTAAATATATGCTTAAGAAGAAACCGGAACTCTTTTCGGCCCGAACTACAATCACCCCGGCAGGAACGGATGTATTACGTATATGCAATCATCTGGAGTCATTAGGCTTTAAAGAGTATACATTCGATATAGCCTTTGGCGATTCTGGGAATCCCTCACCTTTATGGGATCAGGCTCATTTTAAAAAGTACGATGAAAATTACGGTTATTATACCGCCAGTATCCTTAATTATTTGCTGAATATCGAAAAAAAATGTACAGGCTTTGTGTTGGACCGGTTATACCGAATTCACAGACGTGTACATCGGACGCTTGCATGCAGAATGTCTACCTCTCTCCTCGTTGTCACCCCCACCGGCGAGTTTTATCCGTGTTACAAGCTGACCGAATTGGAGAACTTTAGAATCGGTTCGGTGTATGAAGGCGTGAATCAAATAAGAGCGAAAGAATTATTCCCTAAGATGGTATTTGAGAAAAGCTCATGCAACGCTTGCTGGGCCCGTTATTTATGCGGCGGAGGCTGCCCGGCTGCCTCATTTATAGAAAACGGAAAAGACGAGACACCGGATTACTGGATTTGCAGATCCAGACTGACGGTATGGAAATGGGCATTATGGCTTTACATAAAACTGAAAGAAGCTCATTTTCCTTTTCAAGCAATAATCCCTTAAGGAGAAAAAGAATGTATCATTATAAGGATAATCATCCGATAGACACCGTAACGCAAATCCGTCAAATCCTTAAGCAGCTTGGCATTCTCCCTGTTGAGACCTGGAAAAACTCCATCGAGGGACTGTATTCACTGAAACTACGAATAGCGGGCGTAAATCCCAGGATTGGTACAGGCGGAAAAGGTAGAAATGAGCTTTTAAGTCTGGCCAGTGCCTATGGCGAGCTCATTGAGCGCTTACAAAATCAGATACTCTATCCGATTTTCTTTTATTACAACTTTGATTCAGAGCTTAAAAAATATGCCGGTTTCTGCTATGACCCCGGAGAAGCGGAAATGGGTGTCGACGAATTATTTTCACGCATACCTGAAAGAATTTTACAAAACTATAATCTACCGGTTTTAAAAAAAGCCCTCATCTCACCAATTTCGAATTTTTTAAAAACCGATGACGGCACATTTATCTGCGTACCATGCTATGCTCTAAATGCAGGCACTGAACTTTTATTTCCGTCATCATTTATATATTATTTTTATGGTTCCAACGGTATGTGTGCAGGAAACACAATCGAAGAGGCTTTGGTTCAAGGCATCTCAGAAATTATCGAAAGATATACAATCCGTACAATAATTCTCAACAATATCAATCCACCCGTCATTGACAGAAAACTTTTGAGTGCCTGCTTCCCTGAGGAGTTTGAAATTATCAAGCGAATCGAAGGTCTGGGAGATTATACTGTTATCATTAAAGACTGTTCTTTAGGAGAAGGATGGCCGGTTATGGCCGTGGTGTTTATCGATAAAAAAAGGAATGGGTATTTTGTGAAATTTGGGGCTCACCCTGATTTGCGAATAGCCCTTGAACGTGCTTTACTTGAATTGTTCCAGCTTAGAGATATAAAGAATTTTACCGATCTAATCCCATTTGAGGTATTACAGGATGAAGCCTTGTGCCGGAGTGTCAGAAATCTCCATAGTATTTATCACAATGGTGCCGGTATGTACCCTGTCCGTTTTTTTGAGGACGACTTCTCTTATGCCGTAACCCTTAAGATATTCAACCGGCGGTTCTCGAGTAACAAAGAGTGTCTTCACTATTTATTACTGCTTGTTAAGCGGTCCAAATGGGATGTATTAATACGGGATGTAAGCTTTCTGGAATTTCCTTCTTTTCATGTAATCATTCCAGGCGTATCGGAACTAAACTGTTTTACTGCAGATGATTATTCGTATCTTCAGACACGTTTGGATATTTCACAGAAAATCAAGAGTATACCTGAGATTTCCGAAGATGATCTTTGCCGGATAATCGAATTCTTAAAGAGGGAATACGCAAATAGTACGGGTTCCTATCTTTCGGAGATAATAAACCTTCCCCTTTCACCCCAATTTGTATGGTCAAAAATCGACTATCATTCATTTATGGCAATCGGTTGTCATAAGGTGGGTGAGTTACAAAATGCCAAAGCCCATATCCAGAAAGGTCTGGAACACATCGAACAGCAGGAATCCACCAACCCGGATTTGATTCCCTATTACAAATGCACAAGGGATTATTTCGGACTCATCCAAAGAAATTATAACGCAGATACAGTGAAGTCTCTGCTGGGGAAAATATATCAAGGAGGAATTGTCAACAAAGTTATAGCTGATTTTGCGAAACCCGGAAAATTAATCGATCAATTGGGAAGGTTGAATTGTCCATACTGTCCAGATTGCCCGGCAAAATCATATTGCACCTATGATGAGGTAAGGAAGATTCATAAGAATATCAAAAATATGTTGAAACAAAATCCGGTTTGCCAGATGAAAATAAAAAAAACAATTGATACCTATTGGTAGGTACCAATATTTTATTATTTTTATTCAATTAATTGAGCTCTTGCAAAAATCGTAAGCCCCCTTCGAGGGCGAGAAGCTAGGGCAAGCATATGGGGTAGCCCCCTTCGAGGGCGAGAAGTTCGGGTCAGCATATTGGGTAGCCACGGAACCACACGGAAGGATACGGAAGGCTGCAACCATTAATGCTTTTTCCGCGTATTTCCGCGGGTTCCGTGGCTAATTTCCCTTGTTTTTTGAAATTGGCTCAATTGATATATTATTAATTGGCAGAGAGGTGTTATATGCCGCAACCAAATGAAGGCTATACTATGCATGTGGTCTCCCATACGCATTGGGACCGGGAATGGAGGTATCCATTCCAGATTACCCGGGCTTTATTGATAGATATGATGGATAGACTACTGGAAGTCTTCAATTCTGTTCCTGATTTTCACTATTTTTTACTTGATTCGCAAACAATCACGCTTGAAGATTATCTCGCAATAAAACCTGAAAAAGCAGCCGAACTGAGGCGGCATGTTGAAGAAGGAAGACTCCACATTGGGCCATGGTACACACTCCCCGACACTCCTGAGTTAAGCGGTGAATCCCTCGTAAGAAATTTGTTGATGGGTATGTCGATTACCGAAGCATGGAAAGGGAAAAAATGGAGCGGCTATAGCCCGTTTTCCTACGGCCAATCCTCACAAATGCCTCAAATCTACAGCGGATTCGGAATTGACAATATTTTTTTCTACCGCGGCAATAACGATCGCCTAACAAAAAATGAATATATCTGGGAAGGCGCGGACGGCACTCGAATTCTGGGATTAAGAGCGGTAAACCCTTACGGCCGGGCCAACTGGTTTGTCCACGTGTATCGTCCTTTGGCATTAAACAAATGGCCTTACCAATGGGATTATCACTGGAGTGAGGGTCAGTTGCCGTTTCATCCTTGCAATGAAGATAGTTTAGGTTTTGATTACTGGCTCCTGGAGGGGAACCATTGCCGCAAACTCCATACCGGGAATCTACCCAAGGCGCTTGAAGAAATCAAGATGAATGCCCTCAAAGGCGCCACTTGCTCCCACCTCCTCTATATGGATGGGATGGATCAATCACATCCATATCCGCGGACACCTGAGATAATAAAGCTGGCCAACCGGCTCGGAACGGGCGATACATACCTGCACAGCTCCTTTTACGATTATATTCAGATGGTAAAAGCCAATGCAAAAAATCTTGCAATAATCAAGGGAGAGTTTCGCTACCCGATGGTGGACGGGCTTTGGCAAAATCTATTCGCTGGAACACTTTCCGCCCGCATGTATCTAAAACAGCAGAACCGGGAATGCGAATTAGCACTCCAAAAAAATGCAGATACCTGGGCCGCATTGGCGGCGCTGCTCGGCCTTGAATATCCCCATGGGCTTTTGCGCGAAGCATGGAGATATCATCTGATGAATCAGGCGCATGACAGTCTCTCGGGCTGCAGCATCGATTTTGTACATGAGGACGTAGAATACCGTAATCGGCAGGTGAAACACCTGGCCGACTTCATCACCTTCCGATCCACAGCCCATATAATAAAAAATATAAACAACAAACACCTGCCGGAAAACGCAATACTGCTTGCGGCCTTCAATCCTACCCAGTTCATAAGGAGTGAAACAGTCACTGCCGTTATTGATCTGCCCGAGGAATCCGGCGCGGCATGGTTTACTGTAGAAGATGAAACGGGTAGTGTTCTACCGGTACAATTTCTGCACCGCCATAATTTCAACCCCATCGTCAATCACCCGTATGAATTCCCCATTCCCTATAAAGCAAAGCGCATGCACTGCGCCTTTTACCTTGAGGGCATCCCTGGTTTGGGTTACAGAATGTTTTCTATAAAACCACAGAAAGGCAGTAAGATAAATACCGGCACCCTCTCACCCGGAGTAAATACATTGGAGAATGAGCTCCTGCATGTAGAAATACTGCCGGATGGCCGTCTCGATGTCACCGCTAAAGAAACGGGAATCCGATATAGAGGGCTTCACTATTTTGAGGATCGTTCCGAGACGGGAGATCATACTACCCATCGTTCGGCGGATTACGATGAGATTATCACAAGCATTGGCGTGCCTGCTAATATCGCGAAAATTATAGATGGGCCGGTTATGGTTCAATACAAAATTACCGTACCGATGATGCTTCCCAAGAATGCTTTGAGTGACCGAAGCCGCCGCCATCCAGAAAGAATTTCTTACCCGCTAACCTCCTTTGTCAGTCTGAAAAAGGGATCCCCATATGTGGAGATTCAGACGGAAGTTGATAATCACGTTTACGATCATAAACTGCGGGCCATGTTTCCATCGGGGTATACGGATGCAGTTAATTCGTTTTCCGAAACACATTTCGCCGTCACAACCAGGAACATCACTCTTCCCGAT
>JBFMGN010000679.1:0-2594 GCA_040752435.1 Spirochaetota bacterium | reverse complement strand
TAAGGGGCCTGGAAGTAGAAAATCTTCAGGAATTAGAAGAAAAACTCAAAATCTTTCAGGACGAATACAACCTGCGGCCGCACAGCAAATTAAAAGAGCCCCCCGAAGAAAGATTCAAGCGGGAAAAAGATTACCTGCAGCCGGTAGCCCCTGTCGAGCCGACCGTTTTATATCCCCGGGAACCCAAAAAAGTCAGCAACGACGGCTACATCTCCTGCGCCGGAAACTTCTATCCCGTACCCATGCGCCTTTGCTTGAAGACGGTCTGGATAGAACCCACCTACGGCCGGAAATTTAAAGTTTACGATGAAAAAGGAGCGCTGGTCGGCGAACACGACATTAATTTGCAAAAGCAGGCTGGGCGGCCCACCCACCCCGAACACGAAGAAATAAACAAAAAATACCAAGAGAAAAAAGCAAAAACCCGCTCCGCCCTGGTAGCAAGCTTTGCGGCTTCCTTTGGCGAGGCCGGCCGCCTTTACCTGGCCGGATTAAAAGAACAAGCGGGCGCCAACCTTTACTGGCACATAAAAGAAATTCTCCAGTACCGGGAGATCTACGGGAGCGGAGCGGTAACGGCGGCAATAGAAGAATGCCTTTCCTTCGGCGCTTACCACAAAAACAGTATAAAAAGGCTTCTGGAAGGAAAAGAACCGGGCCCCTCACCAGAATTCAACCCGCAGGCGACCATCAATTTCCCCCGGATGAACATCAAAAGAGACCTCTCCTTCTACAGCCGGGAGGTGTTGATTGGTGAATAAGCTGAACGACCACCTGGAAAACCAGTTGCGCGCCTTAAAACTAAAGGGGATCATCACCTGCTTCCAGGAGCTATCCGAAAGAGCGGTAAAAAGCAACTTAAGCTACGAAGAATACCTGTCCTTACTTTTGGAAGAAGAAATCAAAAGAAAAAACGAAGGGACGGTGAAAACAAAAATCAACAAGGCGCGGTTTCCCTTTCTAAAAACCTTAGAAGAGTTTGACTTTAACTTTCAGCCCGCCTTGAACCAAAAAGAGATCGCCAAGCTCGGTTCTCTGGAATTCATTGACAAAAAAGAAAATCTATTGTTCCTTGGTCCGCCCGGGGTCGGCAAGTCGCACCTGGCGGTAGCCCTGGGGATTAAAGCCTGCATGGCTAAATACCGGGTAGTATTCATTCCGGCGCAAAAACTGCTGGAGGAACTAATGCTCTCGCTCAAAGAAGGAAGTTTGACCGAAAGGCTTTTGGGCTACTCCCGGCTCAATCTTTTAATCATTGACGAACTGGGCTACATGCCCGTAAGCAAAGAAGAAGCCAACCTGCTTTTTCAGCTCATTTCCTTGCGTTACGAAAAAGGAAGTATCATTTTAACCAGCAACTACAACTTTGACGAATGGGGGGTGATCTTTTCCGACCATGTAGTTGCCGCTGCGATAATAGACCGGCTTGTTCATCACTCCAGGATTTTCTATATCAACGGAGCAAGTTACAGACTAAAAGACAGGTTAAAAAAACAAGGATAAATGGTGTAAATAGTGGTTAATAATTTGGACACTATTTGGCGCCGGCTACAGCTTAAATTCGTGTGGAGTTAAAGGCATACCGGTTTTGTCGGGATGGAGGGAGCCCGTAGGGCGACTGGAATCCCGACAAAACCGGGTAGCGCGGCAGGGGCAGCCATACCCACCGGCCCACCATAAAAGATATTTTTAGGCATTAAAGGCCTGGAGGTGGCGCAAGATTGTTTATTCGTTGGAAGGGAAGGTATGCTTACCTGGAGCAGCGTCATCTGCATAATGGCAAAGTCATATGCCGGTCGAAATATCTCGGTCGAAATCCGCTGCAAGTATTGACAGAAATGTGTGCCACAGGGGAAATCGGCCGGAAGACGTATGAAAAAATTATCCGGACGGAACCTGAAGGGATTTTAAAACCAACTAATGATGGGGGGTTGAACATTAATGGCGGCATGTTTGGCTTTTTAAAGGGTACTGCAATTGGAGTATTTTTCGGCAATCAGTGGCTTTATGGCCGTGTTGACAAAGATGAACATGGCTGGAACTTAGCGGATGAAAATGGAAATATTATTGGGTTAAAACCTGGATTAAAGGCAAGGTTGTGGTTTTAGTTTTATGCTTAATGAGGGGGTCAATTTTATTTGCAGATCAGGGGTCAAATCTATTGACTATCAACAAGATATGTTGAGTTTGTGCATCAACTATCTGCCAATAGGTAACATTATTTAAAGGTGAAACCGAACCATTATAGGTCGAGGAGCGCTTTACAGTGAAGTTGCAGTAATTATATTTAGCAAACGGATTATCGAATGTGCCATTTACCATTGGTCGTTCACCAATACCTTCTGCACAAGTCCTTACTTGCGAGCAGTCTGTTATGTCGTTAACACTAAAAGATGTTACGCTACCATTAGATTGGTTGTATATATAAAATGCTGCTATCCCTCTTCCGTTTGCATCAAAGTGGAAGCTTATGTCTATATACATTGAATTGCCATAACTAACTGGAATATTAGATAACATAACCTGGTGCCCTGTATCCGCACTTGTGTTAACAATTTCCCACCAAGTGTAATATACGGGGTTTTCAGATGAAT
>JBFMGN010000678.1:0-2596 GCA_040752435.1 Spirochaetota bacterium | reverse complement strand
ACCCGCAGCCCGCGTATGGCCGGGATATATCACCATTGCAACCATGTTCGGGATTGCCCCTCACTGGGTCGATAATCCGAACAAGGCTCCAGGGGTAGCGGAGCATGTTATTCATGACATGCGGGAAGTTTACACTCTGAAACTGCCTGAAACAGGAAAAGACGGCTTTATGCCTTTCAACATAAAATGGCTTACGTTTTTCAGTGAAAAGTTCCCAAAAGACGTATCCCTTACCGGTCTCGATCTCGGTGGTCCATTAAACACGGCAAAGGATCTCCTGGATACGAACCTGCTGTTCACCGCTTTTTACGATAACCCGAAGGACCTCCACTACCTGCTTAATCTGGTAACGGAGGTCCAGGTTAATTGTTACAGAGAAATACTGAAGGCGATCGGCGACATAAACCGATTGACCTGTATAGACTTTGATCCGATCTGGGCGCCTGAGGGGAGAAAAGGTTTTATTTCCGATGATGTCTGCTCGTCACTCTCCCCGAAAATATTCCGGGAGTTCAGTATGCCCTACAACAACAGGGTATTTAAACTCTGGAAGGGAGGAAGAATACATAACTGCGGTCCCCATCCTTCCATAGACCTCTATCTCCACCACGACCCGGAGATAAACGGACTGAACTGTTCCTACAAATACACCAAAGACGAGCTTCTAAAAGTAAAAAGCGCATTCAAGGGAAAGGGAATAATCGAACTGATGTTCGACAACTGTGAAACATATGCGGAGATAATAAAAGGCTTTGAAGAAGCTGCCCACATACTTGTGCCTGACGTTGTTGCCATACCCATGGTGTGGTTGAACGAAAACCATACGAATAACGACATAAAAGAAATATTTCACGGTTTGAAAAAGGTCGGGGAAGCCTACGCCCGGGAGATGCACTGGGTGAGGGAGACTGCTTGAAGCTGATTCTTGCCGCTGTTTAGTTGAGAGACAATCGGTTTGATTACAGGCTAAATAAAATAATTCTTAGCGATATTCAGGTATCGTTCGTATGCAATTTTGTAAGATGCCGCGTGTTTCTCTATCGGTTCCACCACTGAAGATACCTGAACCATGTTGTTTACGGCAGTCTTTATGTCGGGATATACACCGGTGGCGCAGGCCTGGAGAATTGCGACTCCGAGGGATGCAGATTCGGGGTATTTCATGGTTATTAGCTTTTTGCCCAAAACATCCGAGCGTATCTGGTTCCACAACCTGCTTTTTGATCCGCCTCCAAGGGAACGGATCTCCTTATATGCATATCCC
The DNA here is from genome assembly GCA_040752435.1 of Spirochaetota bacterium. Taxonomy (GTDB): domain Bacteria; phylum Spirochaetota; class Spirochaetia; order SPDA01; family JBFMGN01; genus JBFMGN01. Next base: position 1,332 of record JBFMGN010000678.1, on the reverse strand, counting down.
AAAGCAGCCATCTCATCGAGAATCTGGCGGCCTGCGAAGGCAAGAGATTCCATAACCGCCCTGGCGAAGTGTGCCTTGGTATGATGCAGTTCAACCCCGTAAAATATCCCCCGTAGAGCCTGTTTAATTCTCAACGTTCCCGGCCCAGCCATGAAAGGCATGAAAACCAGTCCCTGGCTTCCTATGGGAATATTTTTGGCCATCTCTGTCATTGCATCGTACGGATCTTTCTTTTCCTTTTCAGAATTTTCTTTTTCATGGGTAAAGAAGGTATCCCGCAGCCACTTGAAGGACATTCCACCTGCGGTTATCCAGCCAAGGATTAAATACATGTCGGGAATCGCATGGTACTGTACGGTCATGCCGCTCTGTTTTTTTTTAGGGATTTCCTTTAAGGTTTCGCATATAACCAGGGCTGCGCCTATAGTCTCAGTTACGATGCCTTCTTCTATAGAACCTGCGCCTATCATAGCCGCTACCTGGTCCATGGCCCCGGTTACAACCGGGATTCCGGCGGGCATTCCCAGTTCAGAAGCGGCAGCCGGCTGAAGCACCCCTATTATTTCCCCCGACTCGTGGAGTTTTACAAGCTGGTCCGGAGAAATACCGGCAAAGTCCAGTATCTCCCGCCACCACTGTTTGTTGACAATATCCAGCATATAGGAGGAGCAGTAGAGGGAATACTCGCCATCAAACCCGCCGGTAAGCCGGTACAGGATGTAATCTTCAACGAGTATATATTTCCATGCCTTCCGGTAGACATCGGGTTCATGCTTTCTTAGCCAGAGGATTTTCGTAACAGGCCAGGTGGCTAATACATCGATCTGGCCTGTAGTGTTATCTTTACCAAAAACATCACGAATTTCATCCGCTTCTTTCTGTGACCTGTTATCCATCCACACGATAGCTTTTCTTAAGGGTCGGCCCGATTTACCGACTACGATAACGGTTTCGCCCTGGCTGCAAACACCGATAGATTTTACCAGTTGCGGCGAAACACCCGGTTTTGCCAGTATTTCCCTTATGCCTGCAACGCAGCATGTCCAGTAGGTCTCTGCATCCAGCTCTACAACATCTTCGGTGGGGGTTAAGAGTTTGTATTCCTTTATTGCCGATTCTACAAGGTTACCCTTTTTGTCGAAGATAGTAACCTTTATCGAGGTTGTACCAATATCGAGGGATAAAAAAAATTCCTGAGTATCCGGCATTCTTTTCACCCGTCGTGCATCCTCTCCCTGTTTATTTCCCGTCATCTACAACAGTTTTTATATCAAGAAGGTAGCAGAGATTTTTAAGCTCAGTAACATAGTCTCCGTATACAACCGCGAAATG
>JBFMGN010000677.1:0-2599 GCA_040752435.1 Spirochaetota bacterium | reverse complement strand
TATTGGAAGAGAAACTTTTGAGAAAAGTCGAGATTGAGATGAACAAAAGCATTCGCAAGCACTCTTTTCGAACCTGGCAGGGCAATAAAACAATCTGCCTAAAGCCAATAAAAACCCCCCCGGATTGGAATATTCCCGGAAGGGTAATAAACATATATTCCACTGTAAATATACGGGCTCCAATATACACTGCCATTACCTTAAGTCAATCAGAAGCTCCGCGCTGCTGCTTACTGCGGGCATGTTCCAGGCGCCAGCCCTTAGGTCCGTTCATGTTCAAAATGATGGCGTGATGGGCAATACGGTCAACAATAGCCGATGCCAGCATTTCATCACCGATAAAATTACACCATCTAGAAAATTCGAGATTAGTTGTGTAAAGCGTGCTGGCTCTCTCATACCGGGCGCCTATTACCTGGAATAGAAGACTGGAAGCATTAATGTCGTAATTCAGGTAGCCAACTTCGTCGATAATCAGCAGCTGGCAGCGATTTAAGGTTCTGATGTAATCAGCCAGATGCTTTTCACTTCTGGCTTCGGTCATCTCGTTAACCAGATCGCAGGCCCGTTTGAAACGGACACTGTAGCCACGCTTCACCGCCTCGTAGCCGATGGCCAGGCTCGCGTGCGTTTTGCCCCGTCCGCTTGGGCCTATTGCCACGACATCGTTTTTTTCCTCAATGAAGGCGCAAGTCCCTAAAGTGCGAAATTCATCAAAGTTAAGATATGGCAGATGCTCTTTGGACATCACAAAAGTGTTAAAGGTTTTGATTTGAGGGAAGCCGGCGTAACGAATCCGGCGCAGAAGGCGCTGATTGTCAGAGAGCAGGACTTGCTCCTGCAAGAGAGCGCATAGATTCTCCTCAAGCGAATGTTGTGGATTGATATACGTTTCATACTGTACAAACGCGTTCAGGCGCAGCCGATTGGCGGCCTTGACGATGGCCTCTTTATGCTCATTCATTCATCATCACCCCCCGTTTTAAGCAGGATGTCGTATTCCACAAGCTTAGGCTTGTCAACGACGATACTATCGGCAACATCCGTGACCGCCTCGCCATGGTTGTCTATGCTCAATTTATGCGCTTCAAGATAAAAACGGACGGTATCAAAGCTGGGAGATCCGGTCCGGTTCGCATAATCCACTGCCCGCAAGAGTATTTGGGCATCAATGTGCCGTCCAAGCATCAGAATATTAGCCAGTTGTTCGAATTTGTCTTTGGACTGGTTCAAGCTCCGGAACTTCTCCAATTCCGGAGGCAGAACACCGTATTTTAACGGCGCGGCATTGGGGATGGCGCGGGGCTTCATTTCCAGAAGCGGCAGATAATGCTCCGGGCGATACTGGTGCTCTCCTTTAATGAATGGTCTTGTGTGGGTACATACAAGAGAGCCTTTGTACCAGGCTTCTATCTGGTAGGAGGTGGCACGGACAGTGACAGTTTTCCCGATGAATTCCTGGGGTGTGGAGTATTTCGTCGCGTTGTAGCGAAAGGTCAGATCACTTCCGACGACGGCATCTTCCTCGGCGTAAGCGCTAAATGGCTTTAGTGGCAGAGGCATCAGCCGCAGGCGTTCTTCCTCCAGCATAGGAGCAATCGGTCTTTTGCGGTCGCGTATTTTGTGGAAGCGGTTGTAGTCCAGACAGCGCCGGAGAACTTGCTCCTGGATTTCTCTTAGATTTTTCCCTTTCGGGATGGGGGTGAAGGCAACCTGCCGGATAAGAGAACATAGGTTCTCGACCGCGCCTTTTTCGTTAGCGGAATCTGGATTCATAAAGACGGCCTCAAAGGCATAATGCGCTTCCAGCATACGGAATCGTTCCTGCTTGACGGCGTTTTTGCCGCTGCCGGAGAGGACCGCTGTTCTTACATTATCGTAGAAAACCCGCTGTACAACCCCGCGGAAGAAGGTAAAGGCTTCAATGTTTGCCTCAATAAAGCAGGGCGTTTTCATGTCAGGCATGATCATGGCAAAAATGCCGTAGCTGTAAGGCAAGACAGCACAGAACACCGGCGCTTTAAAGATATGTCCGCAGATATTGACCTTGACTTCGCACCAATCAACCTGCATTACTTCACCCGGCTCAAAGGACAATGGGATGAAACCTTCGGGGTGCTTGTCTTTCATTTCACGGACATAACGGCGGACAGTAGATTCCCCAACCGTATAGGTTTCCCGTATCGCCTCCCAGGCTGTCTTGGCATTGATGCTCTGTTTACCGCCAAGCTGCTCTTTGTTGTCCTCATAGTACTTTTCCAGGGCTGCCACAACCAGTTCCTTTTGCAAAGAATCAAGCTGGGCCGGATAGGCTTTCTTTTCGTCCGGGGTATGAGCGCCATCCCAATATTTTTTGACGGTATTGCGGGAGATGCTCAGTATTTTTGCAGTTTTGCGCATAGAAAAACCATTTTTCTTATGCTGCCTAATCATAGCATAAAGCTCTGTGTCGATCACAGCGCCGCACCTCCTTTTGGTTTCCCCGGGAAAACTCCGGCGGAGATTCCATCCAGAACGACATGTAAATCCATCAGGGCAGCGCGCAGTGATTTTAACTCCTCTTGCACCATGCCAAGACTCTTAGTATCCGCCGTGGCCA
>JBFMGN010000676.1:0-2603 GCA_040752435.1 Spirochaetota bacterium | reverse complement strand
CTCAGTTCCCGGTGCGTCATCGGCTGGACCACCGACGGCCACACCGGTGAGGATCTGTTCGTATACGCTTATGGCCCGCAAACACCACGCGGTACACTGGAAAATACCGAATTGGGTCGATGGATGGCGGCTGCGTTGGAAGTTGATCTGGATAAGACGACCTATCAATTGTATCGAAAGGCGGATGAAAGCCTGTTTGGCGCCGCAAAGGTTGCCATCGATATGGTCACGGATCCCAAGAATCCGGCGATCCTGGTGGAGAAGGGCGCCACGAAAGCGATATTCCCAGTCAATACCAACCATATGATTGTTGGTGGCAAAGTAACCAACCTTACAGGTCTCAACCTGATTATCAAGGGTAAAGGCTGGGTCGGTGCAGATGGGGTCAAACAGTTTGCAGCGCTCGCCAAATAACGTACCTGAAACTCGAACCGAAGCTCCTCCGTAGCGCTGATACGGAGGGCTTATATTTTTGCCTTTGATTCCGTTAAAGAGTCTATTTATAACCGAACTGTTTTTCCACTTCTCCAATGGACTCCTCGATCATATCCAGGCCCATCGCGGCGTATTTCTCATCCATTATAAGGGGAGGCGACATGCGAAGGATGTGCCCGGCAGGAATCCAGGCAAGCCCTTTTCTGAAAGCCTTCTGGTAGACCAGCTTGCCGGCTTCATCGAAGGGTTCCTTTGTTTTCTTATCCTTCACGAGCTCAATCCCCAGAAGGAAGCCCTTCCCTTTTACATCGCCGATAATTGGGTGTTCTCCCTTCATCGTGTTCATCCGATTCATGAAGAATTTTCCGACTGTGCGGACATTTTCAAGGATGTCTTCTTCTTCGATTACCTCAAGGGAAGCGAGGGCCGCGGCACAGGCCATAGGATTACCTCCGTAACTTGAAGATGCGGATATTTTGTCCAGTGCTTCGCCGTACTCTTCTTTAACAACCATCGCTGTTACTGGGAATCCATTGCCGAAGGATTTGCCAAAAGTGATGATGTCCGGTATGACATTCCAGTGGTCCATGCACATCCATTCGCCGGTTCTGCCCATGCCTGCCAATACTTCGTCGGCGAAAAGCAGAATGCCTCTTTTATCACAAAGTTTTTTCAGTTTTGGAAAGAAATCATCCGGCGGGAATATGGAGCCTCCCCATCCCTGTACAGGTTCAAGGACAAAGGCTGAAACATTTCCTACGGTGGATTCCTCGATAAACTCCTCATAGAAACGGAGATACCCATCGGTGTCAATTGTACCGTCGGGTTTAGCGAAAGCAGGCCGGTAAGGGTTCGGCCGGGGAACCATATAAAAACCGGGAGCACGGGTCGGCCCGTAACTGAAAACATCGCCGCGTATCATTTGGGCGCAGCTAACCGCCGCCATGGACTTACCGTGAAAATCCCGGAAACAGGAGATAAACTCATGTTTACTGTTTATGGCCCGGGCGGCGCGTATACCGGCTTCTACGGCGGAAGTACCGTCAGAATAAAACTGCATTGCATTCAGTTTACCTGGCAGTATCCGGGCAAGTTTTGTTACAAGTTTCTCTTTTACCGGGGTCGTAAAATCGTGAGCGTTCATCAACTTATGGGCCCAATGGGCGACCGCCTCTGAAATTTTGGGATGGCAATGACCTAAAGAAGTAACGTAGATACCTGATGAAAAATCGAGATATCTGTTACCATCCACATCGGTTAAAGTTATTCCATGTCCCTCTTCAAAACAGACAGGGAACAGTTTAACCTGGCTGCTTAAACCATGAAAATATCTGGTAGTATTTTTATGCATGGCTATAGATTTCGGCCCAGGAATCGTATCGGTAACCAGTTTTGGTATACCTTCTGCAGATTTTTTCCACCAATCTTTTCCCATAAACATAACTCCTTGAGGTTCTTTCAAAATATAAGCCCCCTTCGAGGGCGAGAAGCTAGGGCAAGCATATGGGGTAGCCCCCTTCGAGGGCGAGAAGCTAGGGCAAGCATATGGGGTAGCCCCCTTCGAGGGCGAGAAGTTCGGGTCAGCATATTGGGTAGCCACGGAATCCGCGGAAAGACACGGAAAAAAGGTAATTAAAAAAATTCTTTATATTTCCGCGGCTAATAAATTTTGATTTTTGAAATTGCCTCTACTAATAAAGATTTTTTTCGGAGGCTTAAAAATGGAACTAAGACGTTTTGTCGGCCAGGCGGCCTTGATTACCGGTTCAGCCAGCGGGATTGGAGCCGCCACCGCCTTAAGGTTGGCAGAAGAAGGAGCAAATATTGCCGGTGTGGATATAAATGATAAAGCCAATCGGGATACAGCGGATAAATGTCTTAAGTTTGGTATAGAAACTTTTGTAATCCATCGTGATGTTACCGACGCTGATGGGGCAGAGAAAGCCGTCAGTGAGGTTTTGGAAAAATGGAGCAGGATTGATATTCTTGTGTGCTCGGCTGGATTGTATGCAGGCGCTCCGATTGTAGAGGTCACTCTTGAGGACTGGCAGAAAATCATTAATATCAATCTGACAGGTACCTTTCTTTATAACAAGGCTGTGGTTCCGATTATGATGAAACAGAGGTCGGGTAGTATTATAAATATTTCATCCATGGCTGGAACAACG
>JBFMGN010000675.1:0-2616 GCA_040752435.1 Spirochaetota bacterium | reverse complement strand
ATACCACCAAAAAATCCCACTATGATCTGTGGCTGGCATGGTTTCAACTGGCAGCCATGACAAAGAGGTAGGCCGGTTGTTCGGTTTGATTACAGCCAAGGAGCGGCTTAAACTCTTGCAAAAATAACCCTTCTTACGCTACTCTACCCTCTTATGGTCAATGAATACGGGGTAAAACCCCTCATTGCGCAGAGCGACGGCACCCTGCTGCTGGATGTGCATAATCCCGGTTTTGAGGAAGCACGCTCGGAACTCTCCGCTTTCGCCGAACTGGAAAAGTCCCCCGAGCATATGCACACCTACCGGATTTCCCCCCTGTCCCTGTGGAATGCGGCCTCAGCCGGGCTTACCGCCCACAAAATCATCTATTCGCTCAGTATATGGTCCCGCTTCCCTGTGCCGGAAAACATCATTTATTCAATAAAAGATACTATTGCCAGGTTCGGAAAGTTGGTTCTTCTTCCTACGGAAGACGATCTTACTTTTTTGCTGGCGGTTGAAGATAAAAGGATCAAGGCGGAGCTCAGCTCCCAGACTAACCTTAAAAAAATTCTTATTCCCTCAGAGAAAGGATTTTTGGTGAGCCTCTTTGACAGGGGAACTGTTAAACAAGAACTTATGAAGCTGGGTTTTCCTGTTAAGGACGAAGCTCCCCTTGCAAAGGGGGATGGGATTGCCTTCGGTTTACGGGCATCAACTGCGAGCGGTTATCCATTCACTATAAGGGATTACCAGAAAGAGGCGGCAGAAACTTTTGTAGGGAATTTTCAACCGGGTAACGGATTCGGGATTATTGTGCTCCCCTGCGGCGCCGGAAAGACAATCGTCGGTATGGCGGTGATGAATCTGCTTAAGACAAGCACACTGATTCTTTCCACCAATGTAGCGGCGGTTCACCAGTGGATCGATGAATTAGTGGAGAAATCTTCGGTCGGGCGGGAAGATATCGGCGAATATACCGGTGATAAAAAAGAAATTAAACCAATTACTATTGCCACCTACCAGATACTCACCTGGCGGCCGGATAAGGAGAGGGATTTTCCCCACTTTAGAATTTTCAAAGAACACAACTGGGGTTTGATCATCTATGACGAGGTCCATCTCTTACCGGCACCCGTGTTCAGGGTTACCGCCGAAATACAATCGGTACGAAGGTTGGGCCTGACCGCCACCCTTATCCGGGAAGATGGGCGGGAAGACGATGTGTTTGCTTTGGTCGGACCAAAGAGGTACGATGTTCCCTGGAAAGAGCTGGAAGGGAAAGGCTGGATAGCCGAAGCCAACTGCTATGAGATACGGGTCGATCTGCCGGATAACCTGAAAATCCCCTATGCAACGGCTGAAAAGCGGCATAAGTTTCGTATAGCCGCGGAAAATCCTTTGAAAATAATTATTGCCAGGCAGATAATTGAGAACCACACGGAGGATTCCACTCTGGTAATAGGCCAGTACTTGAACCAGTTACAGGCAATAGCCGCGTGTTTACAAGCGCCTCTTATCACCGGTAAAACTCCGAATCCCGAACGTGAACGGATATATCTGGATTTCAAGAAAGGCAGGGTCAAGGTGATAGTCGTATCCAAGGTAGCCAATTTTGCAATTGATCTTCCCGATGCCTCGGTTGCCATCCAGGTGTCAGGTACATTCGGTTCCAGGCAGGAAGAAGCTCAGCGGCTCGGCCGCATCTTAAGACCCAAAAAGAAAAACTCCTATTTCTATTCGATCGTATCACGGTATACTACCGAAGAGAGTTTCGCGGCCAACAGGCAGAAATTCTTAACGGAACAGGGCTATAAATACCATATCGAGTTTTGGGATAAGAGCGAACTTACAGATGCCAACTGCTGGTAAGGCGTCAAGGGAATATCCCCGGCTCCGAGTCAAAGCCATGAACCTTCCTGGAAAGATTGTTGGGAAGAATTTCAAGGGCTGCCGCGGTATCTTTTACCGAAAAATTGAACTTTGCCAGTTGTTTTTTGATATATTTCTGTTCCAGGAATTTTTTCGCTTCTTTCAGCGGCATGGTCGTTGAAAAAAGAATTTCCTGTTCTTCCCGGCTTAAGCTGGCAGCATCCACAGTTTTAAGAGTTGCGCCGTCGATAACATCTGAATCGGCCAGGATCATTACCCGTTCGATCAGATTCCGCAATTCACGGATATTCCCGTTATACCGCCGGTTTTTCAGGTAATCCAGAGCTGCCGGGGTAAATTCCTTTCGCTTCAGGCCATTCTTCCGTTCAATTTCCCGGGCAAACAAAGAAAGGAAACCCGGGATATCCTCCCTTCGCTGCCTTAAAGGCGGAATATAAACGGGTACCTGATTTAACCTGAAAAAAAGATCCTCTCTGAAATTTCCCTTCTTTATTTCTTCTTCCAGATGCCGATTTGTTGCCGCTATAATTCTGACATCGACTTTTTCAATACCGTCCCGCCCTATAGCCCGAATTTCTCCACGTTCAATCGTACGCAACAGTTTCGCCTGGAGATGGACCGGTATTTCAGCGACTTCATCGAGAAACAGGGTTCCCCCCTCCGCCGCTTTAAAAATTCCCCGACGCTCATCAACTGCCCCGGTAAAGGCCCCCCTGGAATGTCCGAAAAGCTCACTCTCAAAGA
>JBFMGN010000674.1:0-2619 GCA_040752435.1 Spirochaetota bacterium | reverse complement strand
TCTTCCTTCATGTAAACCACATAGCTTTCATCTTTATTGATACTGAATTTATCTCCCACAGGTTGACCAGATAATCCGAACGTAATCTGCCACCGGCCACTTTCCCTTTCGTATTTCTGAATAGCGACAACTTTGAGTTGTTGATTAAGCATATACTGGATAAGATCATAGGATGTATAATTAGAGGATGTACCAGGCAGGCTAAATGAAACCACATTTGTCCCTCGATAAAGTTGAGTTTCGAAAGGACTTCCCCAGCCGGGAAAAGAAGGCCCATCATTAACCTTGGAATAGAGCAGATATCCTTTCCCGTTTTCGATTGCAAAGTTGTCACCGCTGGGATATCCATCATTGTCCCAGAAAGTGACTTCCCATCGGTCATCCTGATTTTTGTAATACCAGAGACTATCCATAGTTTGAGGACTAAAAAAATCAGACACGAAATCATACGATTTGTACGATGCAGGTGCGGTGGACGGGTAGGCTACAAAATTCAACCCGGGCACCAGATTCATCGTTTCTTGCTTTCCCTGTATAACAGTAAACCCCCGGGCAAGCTCGCAGGTTTCTCCTCCCGGACCAATAACAGTTACGGTATAAATTCCGGCCGGGATCCCCATCGGAACGTCACCATCGATCGTCATATGATCTCCGGAATAAACCAGGTTGGTTAACTTTGCATTCCCAATTTTTACCGTGCTGCCTTCCATGAGATTTAACCCTACCACGGTGACCGGTGTTACCCCATCGTTGATTGCCCTATTGGGTATGAGCCTGTTGATCTTTGTCGCCTGTTTTGCAAGCACTTTAAATACACCGGTCAAAGTTCTGCTGAGAGCACCCACTGTTACGGTAAGATCATAAGTCCCCTCCGGTATTGTAGCGGGTACGGTAGCTTTCAGGGTGGTTGAGTTTTGAAAGATTACCGATGATAACTCTGTGGTACCGATGAAAACCTTCGCTCCCTGAGCGAAATTTTTTCCGGTAATGGTGATTTCCTGGCTTTGACCCGTATAACTTTGACTCGGCACAACCTGCGTAACATCTAACTCCATAGTATACGTTATATCGACGCGCCACTTGCCGCTGGTATTCGGTTTATATATCAGATTTCCGGCTGAATTTTTTACTGCCGAATCAAGAATATTAACCGTATATCCCTGGGTACCGGGTTTGACCTCAACACCGCTTTGGGCATCCCATATTCTTACCTCAAGAACACTTGAGGTTGTCGGCCCATTATCACCGGCCCAAACACCGTCCTTAAAAGCCGTATAATTAAAAATGTGCAGGACGTAAATTCCTTCTTCACTCTCTACAGTTGTCCTCCCGACACATATACCCTTATAGAAAACTCCGATTTCATCGCAGGTTCTGGTTTGACCATTAATTTTCAGAATTCCGCCAATATCCGTGAAACTGCTGATATCCGGTAAAAAATCTATTTTCCAATTAGATTCAACGTCGAAATGTTTCGGACCGCAGGCAGAAACTAAATATGCCTGCAGCAACAGGATAGCTGCGATAATTATGAATATACCCTTGCACCGTTTAGGCATCGATTTCAAACCTCCCTCATGATTCAACCTTTAAATCGAGCTGGTTTAAACCATCTCCCTGGCATACAGCTTTCCCTGGTATTACCGATTCAGCCCTTTTCCCGCCAACCTGAAAAATAATCGGCTCTCCCAGTTGCATCCCTTCTTTCTCCGGAGTCCCTGCATCATCCATATAAACATGAAGAATTCCATATGTTCCATCCTTCTTAACCTTGGTTTTCCCACAGACCTTCCCCTCGGTGTTATAGGCAATCACCCAGGCACCTTCCTGAGGAGCATTTGTTATATGCCCCCAGAAATCAACACTCCAGGGGTTTGCTTCAGGATCGGGAATATTATCCTCTGGTTCCGGTGAGATAGGCTTATCATTATTATTAGACCTTGGAGTGTCTTGGGGAGGAGTTACCGGCGGCCTTAACCAGGGAATGGGATTACCTCCATTATTCGTGGGTGAGGATTTCGCCAATGGTTTCCCGTATGATGACGGGAGGGTTTTTTCCTTTGAAGCAATAGAAATTAAAGACCCCGATCGGTAAATTTTCTCGTCTTTGTGGTTTGTTTGCCCTTGAGCTATCGTCGTATTCCCTGGCTGTCCATTTCTCTGCATGTCCGGATAAGTTCTATAGTTTTGTTGGCTGTTTTCCCACCATGTTACACTTTTTTTATTTTTATCTTCCAGATCATGAGCGGCTATTTGATTTTTAGGCGGCTCAACCTTCTCATCCTCATGGTGTACTTCCGGATGGAGGATTTCGCTGGCCTCATACATATCGGAATTTTTTTTCTTTGAAGAATCGTTCAGCAAGCCATCAATCTTGTCCAGGAGAAGGGCTGTCTCCTCATTATTCAATAAGGTACCATCACCATCCATCTCCTGGCCCTTTTCTGTTCTGTGGGATGAGCACCAAATCCAGCCAAGAATAGTAATAGTACAAACGCCAAGGACCAACAGAATTATTGATAACTTGTTCTTGCCTGGCATTTTTTCCTACTCTCCTGACTTATGTTTTACAAGTTTTCGTAAAGAGCTTATGGTGAGGCCTCTTTTCAGAGGCCTCAC
>JBFMGN010000673.1:0-2619 GCA_040752435.1 Spirochaetota bacterium | reverse complement strand
GCAGGCCCCAGGGTAAGCCCAAGGTAAGTCGCAGATACATTGATACCTAAAGCCCTGCCCCGTTCCTCCGGTGGGTATGCAGATGTTACCATTGCCACACCAGTGCCGAAAATCATGGTACTGCCGAGCCCCTGGATAACTCGAAATGCGATAAACCAGAAAACATTCATTGCTACGGTACAGAGAAAAGAGGCGACGGTGTATAATCCAAGACCCAGGGTAAAGATTTTTTTTCTGCCTTTAATATCTGCCAGCCGGCCGAAAGGAAGTAAAAACATTGCGGCAGCCAGGAGATAGGAAGTTGCCAGCCAGCCAAGCACAACCGCGGCCGCGTTGTACTCCTTGCCGATTGCGGGGAGGGCGATATTAATGGCGGAAGACATAAAGGGTGCGAGAAAAGATGCTAAAGTAGATACAAGCAGAACTATTCGTTTGTCGGTGAGTTGATCCATACGGTTTCCTTTTTTAAGTTGCATTATCCCTGATATATTAGCATTATTATTAACAAGATGGATATACGAAGGTTCAGGGAAATTGTTTACGAATATTACGCAACAAACCGCCGGGTTTTCATCCAACCGTTAGATGCGATGCATTCATAGACATTTACAGTTTGCTTCGGTATACTCTTTAAATATGATACGAATCAACGAAAATTACAAGAAACTGCACTCAACCTACCTTTTTACAAATATTGCACGCAAAGTAAAAACATTCCAGGAAGCGCATCCGGACAGGGAAATTATCAGGCTCGGCATCGGTGACGTCACCAAAGCTCTTCCGGCCGCGTGTATCGAGGCATTCCACCGCGCCGTTGATGAAATGGCAGCGGATGCATCTTTTAAAGGCTACGGCCCGGAACAAGGGTATGATTTTTTACGGGAAGCGATTGCAGAATACGACTTCAGAGCAAGGGGCGCCGGTATAACACCTGATGAAATATTCGTAAGTGACGGTGCAAAATGCGATACGGGAAATATTCAGGAGATATTTTCCAGGGATATACGGGTCGCCGTACCCGATCCGGTCTACCCTGTATACGTTGATACGAATGTCATGGCTGGAAGAACGGCTCTCTTTAAGGAGGGTCGCTATGAAGGCTTGCTCTACCTGGAGTCCACCGATGAAAACGATTATGTACCTGACCCGCCGGAAGAGACGGCTGACCTTATCTATCTCTGTTTTCCCAACAACCCGACGGGTGCGATAGCCACAAAAGAACAACTTAAAAAGTGGGTGGATTACGCACGGGAGCATAGAGCCCTCATTCTCTTCGATGCCGCCTATGAGGCGTTTATCCGGGATGCCGGTATTCCCCATAGCATCTATGAAATTGAAGGGGCCAGAGAGGTTGCCGTTGAGTTTCGAAGTTATTCGAAAACGGCCGGTTTTACCGGAACCAGGTGTGCCTTTGTCGTCATTCCTAAAGAGTGCCTTGCCTGGGATTCTGAAGGAATCCCGCACCCAATCCATTCCCTGTGGAACAGGCGTCATACAACCAAGTTCAACGGTGTTTCCTATCCTGTTCAAAAAGCAGCGGCTGCGATCTACACTCCCCAGGGAAAAAGAGAAACAAAAGCGTTGATCGATTATTATCTGGATAATGCCAGGATAATCAAAAACTGGATGGCGAAACTCGGGTACAGGTGCATGGGAGGGGATAATTCTCCGTATATTTGGGTTAAAACAGACATGGATTCATGGAAATTTTTCGAGACTCTCCTCGAAAAGGCGGGGGTGGTGTGTACTCCGGGAAGCGGATTCGGCCGGTGTGGTGAAGGGTATATCAGAATCAGCGCCTTCAACAGCCGGGAAAACGTAGAAAAAGCTATGGACCGAATAGTGAAGGCTCTGGGGAATTAACGCCATCCTCGACTAATGTATCACCCTTCACTACCCGATAAAAACAGCTCCTGTTACCCGTATGGCAGGCTGCATCCCCAATCTGGCGTATTTTCAATAAAACGCAATCATTGTCGCAATCAACCCGGATTTCCTTTACTTCCTGAACATTACCTGAGGATTCCCCTTTCTTCCAAAGCTTGCCCCTGGAACGTGACCAATAGTGGACTACACCTGTTGTCAGTGTAAGTTTCCAGGATTCTTCATTCATATATGCCAGCATTAATACTTCACCGGATTCGTAATCCTGGGCTATGGCCGGAATAAGACCCCCCGCTTTGCGAAAATCAAGTTCTATCATACAGGTGATGACTGTATCTTAATACGACCAATTGCACAAGGGGGCGGCAGCAGAAGCTTACAGGTGCAAGATGATCCTCCCAATTATCTGTACCAAAAAAGCCGCAATCCACGCCAGGCAGAGGCTGTATACAATCGAAAAAACTGTCCATTTTAGAGATGATGTTTCCATTTTCATAACCGCTACGGTCGCAAGACAGGGAGTATAAAGTAGAATGAAAACCAGGTAACCGAGCGCCGTTAAGGGTGTAATTATACCTGGCAGCACCGCAGTAAGATTTCCGCCGGATGAGTACAGAATACCCAGCGTTGAAATAACAACCTCCTTGGCTACAAAACCCGATATAAGCCCCACAGTCATTTTCCAGTTAAAACCGAGAGGGCTGAAAACAGGCGAAATCCATCGGCCGATTATTC
>JBFMGN010000672.1:0-2627 GCA_040752435.1 Spirochaetota bacterium | reverse complement strand
AAAGTACAAAGGTACCGATAGGATATATGGAAAGACAGTATACCAGAAGCCGTATAATCTGTTCATCATAATGTTTCCCCGTATTCTTAAGAAGTTCCATCATTCCCGTATGGCCGTCAGCAGCCTCCCGGTGGGGACGATCAGAGACAATAGCTACATAAGAACAAGCCGCCGCCAGTATTTTTGCATAAAAAGCTATTTTGTCGCCGGTCAATCCCCTTGGATACCCGGAGCCATCGATCCGTTCATGATGCTCGAGGACTGCCCTGGTTACCGTCATTGGGAAGGATAGGTCTTTCAGAATTCTAAAACCAAGAACCGTGTGAGCGTTGATTGTCTGTTTTTCCTGAGGTGTCAATTGTTTCTTGGTCATATAAAGCTGGGGGGGAATCCGGAGCATACCTATTTCATGGAATAATCCCGCCAGACCCACTTCAATCTGTTTAAAATGTGGAAGTTTTAACACATCGGCCAGTACAAGCGCGATAATCGCTGTTTTTACTGAATGCGAGGAAATATAATTTTGTTCGTCGGTTTCAAAATCTGTTAAACGGAGAAGATGTTTCCTGTTATTTTTAACCATTGTAATTATTTCTTTAATTTTTTCCGACACTTCTCCAATATGAATCTCATTTTTGGTCAGATAGCGTTCAAATATTTTTGCGAGGAATTGTGATGTTGCAGAAAAAAATTTTTGGACTTCTTCCCGTTTTTCCTTTTCTTTTATATTGCTTTCAAGAATTCCGGCAGGTGTCTCCGATGGAGTTTCCCGCTCTTCTCCTACCGCTATCGATTGTGGCGGTCCTGATGTGGGAGAGCCGTCCGTGAAAATCCTTGATATCCCCCAGGTTAAGAGTCGCTGTTTTAGTTCTTCGGTAATGGGAATGTCAGGACAGAGGAGTATATATTTTTCATCGAGAAAAACTGGTTCGCTTAAATAGGATTCGGATGGAAAATTATGTACAGAAACAGACTTCATAAAAGTCTCCGTTGACCCCCTATATGCTATTCCGATATACTTTATGTGTCCAGCCCCTTTGTTAGCCCCCTTCAAGGGCAAGAAGCTCAGGCAAAAATATTGGGTAGCCACCTTCGAGGGCGAGAACCTAGGGTAAGAATATCGGGTAGTCCCCTACGGGGACGAGAAATTCGGGCACGCATATTAGGTAGTCCTCGACTACAAGCAGTCTGCGGCTGCAGTCAACGGACTTGACTACAAAACAAGCCTTAGTCTTTGGCTTTGTTCACGAAAATTTATAAACAAGTCCGGTTGCGGCCATCGCACCAGGAATTGAATTAGACTTCACCATTTATATTATAGGAGATTTTGGCATGAAAATTAAGACTATTTTTATTTTATTTAATATAGTTATCATTTTTTCCTTTTTAATTATATATTTCATGCCGCTTATCATACTGGGGTGGGATTTTACAACTGTCTTCTGGTCAAAAAATTGGTTCCTTCCAATCCTTTTTGTCACGGTTTTAGGAATTTTAAACACATATTTTATACTTAACTGGGGGCTGTTCAAAAGGTTGGAGCGGCAGGATTGGGACGGCTTGATCATTTACCTTGAAGATAAAATTTACAACAAAAAACACGTACAGAACCGGTATATTCGTATTCTGATCAATGCGTATCTTGTAAAGTCAAAAATGGAAGGGATTACACGCCTCGAAGTACATTTAAGAGAGAATAAGCCGGCCATGGTTCCTCGATTTGCCCTGCAACTTGGAATACCGCACCTGTTAAAAAATAGTCCGGAAGAGATGGAAAATTATTTTAAAGAGTTCGCAGGTAACGAGAAATCAGAAGAGAAGTATTGGATTTCGTGGAACTATGCATTCGCATTATTGCTCCAACAGAAAAAGGAAGAAGCCAAGAATATTCTGGATACGTTAATTTTACGGGTCAAGGAACCAATTTTGAATCTGCTGATACTCTATTTAATGGATACTTTGACGGATAAATTTCCTGCTGTTGATGCTAAAATCCAGGCCGGAAAGACCAGTTTAAGAAAGCGCTTCACTCCGGGGTTATGGCAAAAAGAAGTAAATAAAAACAGGGAAAATATACAAATTGTCATTCTTGCAAAGCTTGTCCGGGAAGCCGGCGACTGGCTGTTTAAAGAAAACGGTGATAAGAAAAAAGATGGAGCGGAATAACACGGTTCTGCTTTAAGGTATGTCTGTTGCTGATCCGAGGAAGGGTTCGGTAGAAGGCCGTTGACCCATATAATGGCAATCTATATAATCCCAAACTGTAATAATGCAGATTTTATATTCTTAAAAATAAGTCCGGCACGGTCTGCCTGTGGTCGAAGACTACGTATGCTATTCCTTATAAACTTTTGCGCCCGACACGGCTTAAGCCGATGTCGGACTGTATTATAGCTTCGCACCTTGCGAAGGTTTTTAATGGTATAGCCTAAAGAGGATTTTTTATGAGTGTTCGTGTCCGCTACGCCCCTTCTCCCACGGGGTCGCAGCATATTGGCAATGTACGCACTGCTCTCTTTAATTATTTTTTTGCCCGGACGAAGGGGGGGAAATTCATATTGAGGATTGAGGATACCGACCGGGAACGGTACAGTGCGGCAGCCTTACAGGATCTCTACGACACTTTC
>JBFMGN010000671.1:0-2631 GCA_040752435.1 Spirochaetota bacterium | reverse complement strand
CGTCAAAAATCCGGAAGAAGACAGTCGTATCTCCCGGTCCATAAACATTTCCCGGTCGAACGGCACAGGTTCTGAAAGTATTTTTATTTTGACGTAAAACAAAGTCTTCCGCCATCTTTTTCGTTTGCTGATAATGACTTATTAAAGGATAATAAGGACCGCTTTCCGTTGTTCCTCTATGTTCGCCGAATCCGTGGACTGATATGGAACTGATGTACACGAAAACCCTGCAGCCCGCTTTTTCTGCTTCCATAAGTATTTCCGCCGTAATATCATAATTAACGCGTTTGAAAATCTTAAAATCCCCCCAGTCACTCGGTAAACCGGCCACATGAACGACAGCATCGACTTTTTCAAGAACTGCCTGTCTCTGTTCAGGGATAGTTAAATCCGCCCTTCTTATATCCGCACCCATTGCCTGTAAAGATATCAGCCGGGGGGTTAATTTTTCTCTCCGGTATAAGGCCCGTACTTTATATCCACCGTTAAAAAGTTGATGGGCAAGATGGCCGCCGATGAACCCGGAGGCGCCGGTAACGAGAATCGTATCGCCAGGTTTAATTGATGTATTCGAATTTTCAGAATCTTTGACGGACATGCCTGTTTTCTAACTCCTTACAACAATTGATAAGTCGAGGCTTATGCCGGTCAGACTGTGGATAATCAAACCCGGTATTATGGATCTCGTTTTTACCGCCATATACCCTGCAACTATCCCAAAAAGAACCGCTCCGAGGGACTCACTTAACGGATGACCATAATGCAAAAGTGATGAAGGAATTATCTGAAAGGAGGCAACCAGTAAAAACAAAACTTCTTTCTCGCCGGCATTGAGAGAATGAGAAGTTTTTTCTTCTACAAATTGAAGGAAAGGAAGAATAAGTACTCCCCTGAATAAAAGTTCCCAGGGCAGGTAATAAGAGACAAGATATGCAAAGGAGTGCACAAGAAACCAATGAAAACCCTGTCCTTTAATTAATACAATCAGGGTATGCGAGTAGGGATAATAGGCAAAAATATCCGGGAAAAAAGAACTGACAATACCCGACAGGACAAAGAGAACGAGCAGCAGCATGAATAAAGGTGATTTAATAAATTCCCATGGCATGGTAAGTCCAAGGGATTTTACAGTTTCACCTAGCGCATACGCCGTTATTAGTGGGAAAAGCCCTAACAACATAAAAGAAAGCAAGAATCTGAAGATATAGGCGGGAATATCGCCCGGCAAATTGTGTAAAAGGGGGAATTGGGCAATTATATTCTCAGGTAACAAAGGCGGTATCAAAGAACTGAACAAAACTAAGGCAAAGGCGGCCGTCACTATCAGGATCAAGGGCTTATATTTTTTTGACGCAGAAAAACACATTACTTTTCTTTTATTACTAGATCTGATAAATATTTAGCCGATGATAACGCACCGAGAAGCGAGCTGATATACTGGTAAAAAATCCTCCACAGAACTACTGAAATTCCCAGGAGGAATTTCGGTACAAGTCCGGCATATATTATGACAAAAATCGCCTCCCCAAGGCCGGCGGCACCGGGAGTCGGCAGAAAAGAAATGATAAAAAGCAGAAGTGCGCTTACCGCCATTCCTTCAGCGAAGTTTGACTTCACTCCAAGCGTGGTAAGTATAAGCCACAATAACAACAACTGCAGAAAATACCAAAGCACACAGCAGACCGTGGCAGCCAGAAAAAATAAAAAATGCCGGCCGAAGTACCTTTTAAAACTTCTGCGGGCGAACCATGCTTCATGAATAACCTTACTGCGAAAATGCCTTTGTATTTTAATAAACTTTAGTTTGTGCAAGAGTTTTCCAAAATCTGTAACCAGTTTAATGATAAAATAAGGAGATAAAAGGCCGGCTATTATAACAACAATTACCGTGACCCCAAGTATACCGCCGATAAATAAAATGGCATCGATCGCAGGGGTTTCGGTAATTTTATCCCTGAAAAAGATGAACGCAATAGTAGCCCCAAACAAGGTGGTTATGGTATTAAGCATTAATTTTGTTACAACGATTGAAGAACCTTTGCCGGCCGAGACTCCCTCTTTCTTCAAGGTATAAATCATCATCGGCTGACCGCCGAAACTGAAGGGCGTAATTACATTAAAAAATATTCGTAACGTTGCGATTTTATACGAGGAGAATGTTTTAAGGTTTTCATCCGTGCCTTTTGTTAAAAACAAAATGGCTAAGGCGTCCATTGTAAGTATCAGGAGCCAGACCAGGCAAAGCAGAAGCAGGTAGTTTGCTTTCAAACCTCTAACCGCCTCCTTTGTCTGCTCATTGACCGTAAAATGTAAAACCAGAAATAGCGAGACGCTGCTTAACACTATAAAAACCAGTAATTTTAAAAGCCGGGAGGGCACTTCCATCAAAATCGCCTGTAGCACAATCCTTAGAATAAATTTTGATATGAGGCAATTTCAAAAATCAAAATTTCTTAGCCACGGAAGCACACGGAATAATAGAATTGTTTATTAAGCAAAGAATTATTCAAATTAACTTTTTCCCGTGTCTTTCCGCGGATTCCGTGGCTACCCCATATGCTTGCCCTGGCTCCCAGCCCTCGAAGGGGGTCTCGCCCTCGAAGGGGGCTTATATTTTGAAAGAACCTCTTA
>JBFMGN010000670.1:0-2634 GCA_040752435.1 Spirochaetota bacterium | reverse complement strand
CTTGCAACCGAACCCTTATCCGTTTTAATGACGGAAGCGAATATATAACCGGTAACCGGTGCGAAAAGGGTGAAATTCTGGGAGACCAAAAGGATCCGGAAATACGTAAACGGCTGACACAGGTAGAGCGGAAAATGTCCCTTGTTCCCGATATGATTAAGCTTCATAGTAAGAGCCTGACTAAAGATTACGCAATCAGATTTCTTTCAACCACACCGGGTACAACTGGTGCAATCCGAATTGGCATTCCCCGGGTGCTGGAGTACTGGCAAAGTTTTCCCTACTGGAAAGCAGTCTTTACCGCCCTGGGTTTCGATGTGGTTATTTCCGGAAAAAGCACCTATGATCTTTTTGAAAGCGGTCTGCATGGGATACCATCGGATACGATCTGTTTCCCCGCCAAGATTGCCCATGGACATGTGCTGGATCTGGTCAAAAAGAAGGTCGATAGAATTTTCTGGCCTATGATCTTAAGAAGCCCTAAAATGAACCGAACTGCTCAAGGGGCGGAAATGTGTCCGATTGTACAGGGATATCCCATGGTTGTTGAAAAAAGTGAAGAAATAAAAACCAGGTACGGTATTCCTTTCGATCACCCGGCCTTCCACTGGTTTAACAAACGCCTTAAACGCCGGCAGACGGCGGAATTTTTGCGCCATACCTTCGGTCTTCCGGGCCTAAAAATACGAAAAGCACTCTGGGCGGGGGAGAAGGCTTATAAGAGGTTTGCCCGAGAACTTCTGTCCACCGGGGAAAAAGTTTTAAAGTCTCTGAAAGGGAGAGACGATTTTGCAATCCTCCTCGCCGGAAGACCGTATCATTCCGATGAGCTGGTCAACCACAACCTTTCCAGTCATTTTACACGCTTAGGTATTCCCGTGTTAACCCTTTTCTCAATACCGAAACTCCACCGATTTGACGTAAGGAAAACCAGGATTGACTCTTACAATCCATCCCATACCATGATGTTAGAGGCTGCCTTCTTCGCAGCCCGGAATCCGAAGGTTGAACTTGTACAGATAGTAAACTTCGGCTGCGGGCATGATGCGATTTTAAGCGATGAGATGGCAAGAATATTAAGAGAACTCGCCGGGAAAGAGCTTCTTATCTTAAAAATGGACGAAGGAGAAAATAGTGGACCTCTTAACTTAAGGATACAATCGTTTATCGAGACAATACGGGTAAAACGGGCTTCGAGCAAACAGACAGGTGTTAACTTAAAACAAAGGGCTCTCAGATTACAGGACAGTTTCCCGCTTAAATTTCTAAAACGTGATAAAAAACGGAAGACAATTCTGATTCCCAACCTGTCAAGCTCTTTTACCTATTTAAGCGCCAGAGTTATTGAAAAATTAGGTTATAAAGCCTTACCTCTTCCCATCGCCGACAAATATGCCATAGAGCTTGGAAAAAGATATGTGCACAACGATATCTGTTTTCCGGCCCAGGTTAACATCGGGGAAATAATCGCGTTGGTAAAACGTTCCGATTACCGGCCGGAAGAGCTGGCTGCGGGTTTGGCAAAAAACTGTATCGCCTGCCGGGCCGGGCAGTATGCCGGGCTGGCACGAAAAGCCTTAGATGATGCCGGCTATCTCGCTATCCCGATTATTACCACCGGTTCGGATGCAAAAAAAATACATCCTGGATTCCGTCTCGGTGTGTCCTTCGCCTTTAAAATGCTTTGGGGCTTAACACTGGTTGACAGTCTGGAATATATGCGGCGGAGAATACGACCCTACGAAATTATTAAAGGGGAGACGAATTTTGTATTCGATAGCAGTCTTAAAGAGGTTATTGACGGGCTGATGGAAGGAGTCAAAAAAGGTGAAGCGGCTTTTGTAAAGGCGGTTAAGCGGTTTAACGAAATCGCAGTGAGCGGCGGGGAACGTAAACCCCGGGTCGGGATTTTAGGCGAAATACTTGTTAATTATCATCCTAGCGCAAACGGTTTTATAGAAGAATACCTGGAAAAAAACGGCCTGGAAGTGATAATTCCGGGGATGGTCGACTTTTTCAGGCGGAAAAATATTGTTGAAAAAGAGATGGGGGAAAGAAGGCTGCATCCGACGCCCCGTTTACTCGCGCTTATAGCGGATGCGAAAGACACGGCGTATGAAATTGTTTTTAAACGAATTGTCAGCCTAATGAAGGAATTCAGATTCACCGAACCGCGGTACAGCGTCCGTACGACCGCCAAAAACATTGAGGGATTGATTGATAAATCATACCTTATCGGAGAAGGCTGGCTTATACCCGCAGAAATCATAGAAATGGCGAAACATGGAGTCAACTCCTTTATCATTGTCCAGCCTTTCGGTTGTATGCCTAACCATATTACAGGCAGAGGGATGATAAAAAGCCTAAAGACCATGTTCCCCCACATCCAGATATTATCCCTGGATTATGACCCGGATACAAGTTTTGGGAATATAGAAAACAGGCTTCAGATGCTTATTATCACCGCACGGGAACTTGAAAAAACCTATTCTCCACCAAATTTGTCGTATAACTTCGGACAAAACAACAAACTGGAATTACTTCACCATTACCGGGGCTGATTAAAATGCAAAATAAAGAGCGGATACTCTTTCTCTATTTTAAGACGGGGGGTGGACATATTTCCGCTGCGAA
>JBFMGN010000067.1:0-9893 GCA_040752435.1 Spirochaetota bacterium | reverse complement strand
TATACCGGGCCGGATGTGTATAGTTTTGAAAAATTTTACGCCATGCTGGAAGGTGCAATTGCATCCAAACCGAACGGTCTGCTATGTACCATGACGAATCCCGAGGCTATGGACGATTTGTTGAGAAAAGCGATTGCAAACGGCTTACCGGTTATGGGGATAGATACGCCGGACAGTCGAGATCCGCTTAAACGGATACCCTATCTATCCTATCTCGGTGATATACCCTATGCGGGTGGTGTTCTCCAGGGCAGGGAAGCTTTAAAAAGATTCCGCCCCAAGCGGGTGGTATATGGGAATCATCATCCCGGCGCTCTTAATATTCAGGAACGGGGCCAGGGATTGCTCGATGTTATGAAATCTGCCAACATTCCGGCCGAAGCAATTGATATTACGGAGGACCCTGTGAAAGGCGCCGAGATCCTCCTGGCCTATTTAAAGGCCCATCCGGATACGGATACCATCTCTTTAGCCAATCCTTTGCAAACGGAAGCCTTAACGGTGCGTCTGGAGGAATCGGGCTTAAAGCCGGGCAAAGATATAAAAATAATCATGTTTGATATTTCCGAAAAAACCCTGGAAATGATGGAGCAAAAGAAGATCGTACTATCCCTCGATGAACAGCCGTATATGCAGGGTGTAATGGGGGTGGCCTTTATGTATTTACATATAAAGTATGGTTTCAATCCGCCGCCGGAGATACCGACCAACGGTCTTTATCCAGAAAACATTAAATGGCTTACGGAAATGGTTAAACAGGGATACAGATAAGAGTTTTTTAACCGTATATCCCATACTTAATTATTCGGGAGAGGGCGTTCTTTTAGCAGCCGCCCTTTCCATTCTTTTCGTATTGAAAAATTAACCTATTGCGGCTTAAGCCGCAATGGACTTTGGAGTTTAAATCATGGAGATAAAAAGGGCGAACCGGAATTTCCAAAGAACTGTTTCCAATGGGATACTCACAGTTATGAGATATCCGGTCTTCGGAGTCTTAATTGCTTTTCTGGTTGTATTCATTATCTTTTCAATATTAGCACCAAATTTTTTTACAGTGGATACATTAACCGGTGTATTCAGCCTGGTAGCAGAGCTTGGTATTATTACAATCGGTGAAGCTTTTCTTATCATATCCGGCGAGTTCGATCTCTCCGTGAGCGGCGTATATACATTAAGCGCTTCCATCTTTGTTGTAATGTCTACCTTTATGCATTCAGGCTTGGCTCTTTTAATTGCGCTTGTGTTTGCCGCCTGTATCGGTTTTATCAACGGGAAAATAACTTTAAAAACCGGAATTCCCTCTTTTATCACGACTCTGGGTATGATGATGATAACGCGCGGATCATTGCTGGCTGCCACCGGAGGCCGGTCCCTCTCCTACCGCGGCGATTCTTTTGTCCCGACAATGCTTTCAAAAATTTTTGGTTCCGGCTTCAGACCTTCCCACATCTGGTTTATCGTCATCGCCCTCATTTTTTCATTCATCCTTTTGCGGACCCGCTACGGCAACTGGGTGCTGGCAACCGGGGGAGATAAAGAAACGGCACGGGCACAGGGTGTCAGAACCGACAGGGTTAAATTGATTAATTTTATTATCTGCGCTGTTCTGGCCGGTTTCGCGGGCTGCATCGCCATAAGCCGGTTCAAGTTTGCCAATGTTGCGTTTGGCACAGGGTATGAGCTGGAAGCCATTGCCGCAGCCGTTATCGGTGGAACGTTTCTGTTCGGCGGATACGGCACCATTATCGGGGCGGCGCTTGGTGCATTTTTGATAAGCATGATCCGGATAGGGCTGGTAATGATTGGCATACCCGGCTATTACTATCAGAGCCTGGTAGGTATCATCCTCATAGCCGCGGCCGTAATCAATTTAAGGATCAGAAAGCTTTGGTTTTGAACAGGTGGTATTTAAGCAGGAGTAAATTTGATGAGTGATTCTTTATTTGTTGCGATGGCGAATATAAAAAAATCTTTCGGCAAAGTCGAGGCATTACGCGGTGTCGATGTCGAAATTAAAAAAAATGAAATTCTGGGACTGCTGGGAGATAACGGTGCCGGTAAATCGACTCTCGTTAAAATCCTTTCGGGTGTGATAACACCGGATGAGGGAGAGATAAATTTCAACGGTACGGTTGTGCAACTGTCTTCGCCGCAGGCGGCCCGGCAATTGGGAATCGTAACAGTTCATCAGAGCCTGTCGCTGGTTGGCATAATGACAATTTCCAGAAACTTCTTTCTCGGCCGGGAACCCATAAAAAAGATCGGACCTTTTTCCATCCTGGATAAAAAGAAGATGGATGAGGAGTGCAAGAAGTCGGTAGAAGAGATCGGGGTCAGCGTCCGTTCTCCAAACGACTTTGTTTCAGTATTATCAGGTGGTGAAAGACAGGCCATTTCAATCGGCCGGGCAATGCATTTCGGATGCAAACTTCTGCTCCTCGATGAACCGCTCAACGCTTTATCCATCCGGGAAGCGAGAATAGTCCATAAAATGATCGAAGAGGTCAGGGAATCCGGTGCCTCAGTGGTGTATATAACCCATAATGTGTACCACGTGTTTCCGATAGCAGACCGCTTTGTCATTTTAGACAGAGGTGTCAAACTGGCTGAAGTCAATAAAAAGGATGCCAAGGCGGAGGATATTATTGAAACAATTGCCAGAGGAAAAGCGGTCTGTACCTAGAGTTACATCAGGGAACCTCTATCTATTTATAAGTTGATTCCCATTCATCTATAATCGATATAATCTGGTTGTTTTTTCAAATTTCAGCCGCCGGTATAATGCCTTCCTGCCTTATCCTTAATTGAAAAATTCTTAATTTTAAAATCAACATCTGACTTTTCAATGTAATTACAATCGACGTTATGAAAAAAAAGACAGGCGAATTATACAACTTGGCTTTATATACGCTGTTTTTAGCTGTTCTTCCGCTCGTCTCATGCGCCTATAAAGGCCCTTCGGAGTTGATATTGTCGGATTATCTTACGGCCAAGCAGTTATACCAGGCGTGGAACCTTGATGAAGCCGAAAAACTGCTTAAAAGCATCCTGCAAAAGGATGCGAGGTTTCACCAGGCTCGCTTCCTCCTGGCCAAAACCCTTTATTTTAACAAAAAAATTTCAGAAGCAGAGCCGGCTTTTAAAAGCCTTCTTAAAAAGTATCCGGCCTACATTGAAGCAGAGATATGGCTTTCACGCATAGAAATACAAAAGGGTGAACTGAAGGAGGCCGATAGCCGGCTAAAGCGGCTCCTGGCCTTTGATCCTTTAGACCCGCGGCTTCTCTACCAGACGGCCCAGGTCTATTTATTGCAGGACGATCTTAAAAACGGCCTGGATTTTCTTAACAAAGCTGCCCTCTTCCGGGATGAGTTCGCCAGGGTGTTTCTCGACCTGGGAAGGATTTTTTATCAGTTCGGCCTGAAAGAACAAGCCCTTTCAGAACTTAAGACCTGCGCGCATCTTCTATCGGAAGAGAGCCTTTTAAAAAATCCCTTGAAAGATCTACAGGAGAAGCTAACAAATGAAGTCCAATAAAACCATAATATTCCTCCTTTTCATGATAACTCTTTCCGCCTGCTCCTCCTTTAGAAAAACCAATCTGGAAACCTACCTTATATCCAACAACGGGAGCGGGCCTCTCCAAAAGGTGGTGCTTCTCAATACAGTCAAAGCCGAAGGTAAAACATTGCGGAACAGGATCGAATCCGAGGTTCGGGCAATTGTCCCCGGCCTCGCCCAAAGGGCTGGGGTACGCCTTATAAAGGACACGCGTGCATCGGAGGCTCAATTCCTTGTGCTGGATATTATCCTCTCTGAAAAGGATTTTACCAGAAACCTCGATACCCTGAATTCTATCTCGGCCGTCTTAAAGTTTTCGGGCACTCAAAAAGGAGAAGACATCCTCACAATCATCTATACGGAAGAATCGGCGGAAACCCTGGAATCCCACTATTACCTCCATGCCATTCTTAAAAAGCTTTTTAAAGAATATACGCAGTTTCGAAAATATCTCGAAAAAGGCAATCGTAAGAAATGATAAAAGCGGGAAAACAGGCAATCGTTCTCTGCTGTCTTACCATGGGCTTTTTTACTCTCTCGGCGGAGGATAGCAGCAATCCCTCCTTTGGGAGCGATCTCTTAAAGCTTACCCTGGAAGAGGCAAAGGTTCTGGCCCTGGGCAACTCGGAAGAACTTAAAATAATCGCGTTAAACCTTAGAGCCGCTTCGAAAGGCTATCAACTCGATATAAGAAACATGCTTCCCAGACTTGAGGCGGGCTTTAACACCTCAGATACCGTTATTTTGAGGTCCTTTGACACCAGAATAAAGAGCGCTTCCGCCTCCCTGACACAGACCCTTTTCAACGGCGGCCGGACAATTATGGAGAGAAAACTCGCTGGGGTAAATCTGATGCTTCAGAACCAGGAGTACGATAAAAAAAAAGAGGAAATACTCGATACGATTTTTTCACTGTTTAACCAGATACTCATTTTCAAGGAAAAAATGAGACTTCAAAACGAAACTTATGCAATCGCGCAAAACCAACTGGTTATCTCTGAAAAAGAAATGAAACTCGGCTCCATTCGGGAAATCGACCTTATTGAAACGGAGCTTGAGACCCGTTCTCTTGCAATGGAGATACAAGCCACCCGGCTCAAGCTCGATGAACTGCTCTTCGAGTTTAAAAACGCCCTGGGTATAGAGCCGGCAACGGCAGTGAACCCTGAAGGCCGAATCAACGCCGACTACACCGGTTTAGAGATTTCCACCGATATGGAACAGTACTTTGGAACGGCGCTCGACAGAAACCTGGAACTGAAAAGAAGCAGATTCGAGATTCGAAAGAACACGGAAAAACTTACAATCGCGGCCAGCAGTATGCTCCCGAAAATAGAGGCCGTAGTGACCGTAACTCTATCAGGCGCTGCCTACCCTTTGCAGGCTATAGGTGTAAGTGTAAAACTCAACTTCAGCTTCCCATTCAAATCCTTTCCTGCCAGCGGTTCATTTTCTGCAGGAGAAAGGGGAGAAAAGGAGGTAAGCAGAGGCGCCGATTTTAAAGTGGGGATACTGGAAGACATCCGCTTTCCCCTGGACAGGAAAACCGCACTCATGAATCTGGAGGCCAGCCGGATAAAAGAAAAAGAACTGAAAGAAACCTTGAAATTTCAAATAGAAAAAGGGGTGAACAGTTACAGGCAGAAAAGGGAGTTGCTTGAGCTTAGGAACGAGTTTCTGGCCTTAAGAAAAAGAAAAATCGAAATACTTGAGAAACAGCTCGATCTAGGCGAGATAAAACGGATAGATCTCCTTAAGGCCAAGACCGAACTGCTGAAAGAAAGGCTCTCGCTCCTGGAAGACATTCTTGAAATGGTCGAGCTGGAACGGAATCTAGAACGCCTGACCGGCATTGAACCCGGCGGTTTCGCGGCTCTGGCCGATACCCCTGATAAAGAGATACGGCAATGACGGCATCTATAAAAACAAACAAGCTCATCGCCCTGCTCGCCGCGCTGCCTGTATTCTTAAGCTTCGGCTGCCGGGGCAGAACGGAAGAGGCGGTGGCCCCGATCCAACACCGGGTAACCGCAGTGGCGGCGGAAGAAAAGGATATGGCCGCCGAAATCGAAAGTTTCGGTTCAATCTCATTTCTAAAGAAAGCGGATGTATCCTCAGCGGTTGAAGGGATTATCAAGTCCATGGACGGCCGGGAAGGAGATCCGGTCAGGAAGGGACAAAACCTCACCATTATTGAGAATATACAGCTCGATATCAGGAAAAAACAGGCGGAATCCTCAGTCAAGAGGGCTGAAACGGCTTTGGAACTTGCCCGGACAAAATACCACGAAGGCAAGCTGCAGGTCGATGCCCGGCTTATTTCTATAGAGAAGCTTGCCATGGAGCTCGATCAGAAAAAGAGAGAGCTGGCCGAGCTTTCTAAGGCGATTGAAAAGAAAGAGGAACTCTTTAAAGTCGACGGCATATCCGAAGAGGCTCTTAACTCCTTGCGGCTTAGTTACCTGGCTTCCGAGACAAACTATAAAACCATGCTGAAGGATATGGAAATTCGAAAAATCGGTCTTAGGGACGAAGATATTATTGCGCGCGGTTTAAAACTTCCATCTTCCGGAGAGGAAAAAAGGAACCTCTTTATTCAAATTAATACCGCCACCCTGGCTGCCGAAGTGGATGCGGCCCAAGCCAACCTGGTTTCCGCCTGGAACGAACTGGAATCCGCCGACCAGCTCTTGAACGAATTAACCCTGTCCTCTCCGATGGCCGGTATTATCGGGGCAAAATACAAGGAAGAAGGCGAAAGGGTCTCTCAGGGCGATAAGGTTTATACGATTTTTGACACCTCGAAGGTACTGGCAGTCTTCACGGTTCAGGAAAACCAGGCTCTATTGATATCAGAAGGCATGGAAGTGCAGGTAAAGATCGACGCCCTGGGGGAAAAGACTTTGCCCGCCAAAGTCCATCTGGTATCACCGGTGATCGATCCCCAGTCCGGAAACATGATCGTAAAGGCCATGCTTAAAAATCTGGATGACACCCTACGTCCCGGGATGTTCCTGCGGGCCAGGGTAATCTACGGTACGCCGAAAAAAACGATTGTTCTGCCCGTATCGTGCCTGGCAGAAAAGAAGGGCAGCAAGGCGAAGATTTTTAAAATAATAAACGGAAGAGCCTTTCAGAAGGAGATACGGCTGGGCACTGAAAACGAAGGGAAGGTGGAGGCGGTAAGCGGCGTCTCGAAAGGCGATATCATTATAGATGCGCCTTCCCCCGTTTTACGGGAAGGAGAAGAAGTTATCTACGAAAAGGGACAGGTATGAAAAGAAAAATGAAACATAAAAACAGTGCTCTGCTTCTGGTTTTATTTCCTCTGCTGCTTTCCACCGGCTGCAGTTTTATATCTTTAAGTAAACTTTCGGTCTCCACCTTCCCGGCCGAACGAAACCAGGTAATAGATCCGGCGAGCGATTTATGGATCGACTTTTCCGTGCCGGTTAACACGGAAAAAACGGCCGAACTTATAAAGGTCTTACGCGAAGGCAGCG
The DNA here is from genome assembly GCA_040752435.1 of Spirochaetota bacterium. Classification (GTDB taxonomy): domain Bacteria; phylum Spirochaetota; class Spirochaetia; order SPDA01; family JBFMGN01; genus JBFMGN01. Next base: position 2,829 of record JBFMGN010000067.1, on the reverse strand, counting down.
CTCAGACCGGCGACATACGGTGGGAGGAAGGCAGGCTCCTTTTCAAACCCGCTCCGCCGCTGCTATTAGGAGTACGCCATCTTTTCGCGTGCAAGGGAACAGTTGAAGCCCTTGACGGAAGACATTTCGATTTAACGATTGAAATACCCTTCTATCCGGGTTCAATGAATCCTGCCCCCCGCCTTATCAATTTCAGCCCCTCAGCCGATATCGCCGGTATAAAGACCCCCCTGGTTCTGGAGTTCTCCACCGCAATGAATAGGGAAAGTTTTAAAAACGGCTTTTCCCTGAATCCGGCGGCCGAACATGAAGAAGCATGGGACCTCTCCTCAAAGCTGGTGACCATAAACCCGAAAAAACAATGGAACAACCTGGCCGTCTACACCTGGCAGCTTAATGAAAAACTGAAGAGCGCGGAGGGCTTAACTCTTCCCGAACTGTATTCAGGGAGTTTTGTAGTCCAGGAGGACTCTTCCGCCCCTGATGTTTTCGATATCGGCCCGGGAGACCCGGTAATTGTCAGCCGACTGCCCGGGGATTTAAACAAACTCCGCTACCGGGACATTATCCTTATGGTTTTTACCGAAGATGTAACCATAGAGTCCCTCTCATCTGAGTTTAATCTCAACCCAACGGTGGGAGGCAGCCTGCAGAGACTCGATATCGCCCAATTCGCCTTCCTGCCTGAACAGGGTTACACGATGGATACCCTCTATCACCTGACGATAGGAAAAGGTGTGCAGGATCTCTCCGGCAATTCGATGCTTTTCGATTATGATACCTGGTTTAAACCGGATATCCCTCTCCAGAAGGTCACGTTGATAAGAAACAACCCCGGACCCGATTTTCTCCCGCCCTATAATTCCGAAACAGCCGTGAGTGTCGATTTTTCAGGACCGGATAACACCCACACCTTTACCATTCAATTTTCCCGGCCTTTTTCGGATGCTTTCAGGGCCAAGACAGTCCCGCTTATTACCTGCCAGCCGTTCTTCCCTCCCGGCCTTTTAACAGTCAACCTGGAAAACGCCGGCTGGAATCCCGGGGGAAACGAGATCTCTCTGACATGGTCGGGCTTTACGAAAAGCACGGTTCAGCAGACCAACTATTACAAGCTTTTTATTAAAGGCGGAGCGGACGGGGTGATCAACAGCGACGGCTCGTTTCTAAAAGAAGATGTGCGTCTGGTGCTTAAGGCGGCGCAATGAAACGGCACAGTGCTTCAACCTTGACTGGAGCTTTTTTCATACTCCTTTCCGCGTGCCGGCTTTTCCATATGAGCCCCCTGGCTATTATAGCCTGGTCGCCAATAGAAAAGTATCTGGCGGATGCCGGCAGTATAGAAATATGGGTTGAGTTCTCCTCCCCGGTGGAGCCGACCAGCATAGAGCAAGCCTTCAGCTTGACGGAAGACGATGTACTTTTATATGGGGACTTCCTTTGGGAAGGACAACGGCTCCGTTTCCTGCCTGCGAAAGCCTTACGCGACGGCAGAACATATGTCGTTACAATATCAACCGCGGCTGAAGATAAATGGGGTAACTCCCTAAAGAGTGATTTTATTTACAGGTTTGACACGGGCACCGATTTTACCAGGCCGGAAATAAAAGCTATTAATCCGGTTGCTAACGCCGTACTGGATAACCTTTATTACCCCATATCCATAACCTTCTCGGAAAAGGTTAAGAAAGAATCGGTTTACGCTTCTTTTTCCCTGACCCCGGCTGTTAAGGGGGGTTTTTCCTGGACCAATGATGATACGACCTGCACGTTTACCCCCATGGAAAGCTACTCCTGGGGTACGGAATACAAAATTGAACTATCTGAGACACTCTCGGACCTTGAAGGGAATACCCTGGAAAAGGAATATACCGGCTATTTTACTATTGGAAATGACCGAACACCGCCGGAAATAAATTTTATAGGTAACTCGGAGGCGACCTTTAGCCTGGTAGAATATGATCCTGCACGCGGCCAGTATACGGTGAACAGTAACTGGGAAGCCTGTTACGATTTCAGGCTGCGGTTCTCTGAACCTCTCATGCCCGACACGCTCGAAAACCTCCTCGTCTTTGAACCGGACCTTCCTTATGCCATCACCTGGCAGGATGTGAGATACCTGGCCGAAGCCGTCCTTAAACCTGCCGCACCGCCGGTTTACGGAACTATCTATGCTTTGCGGATAAAAGCGGGCTTAAAAGATGTGAAGGGCAACCCTTCGTCACAAGAAAGAATTTATAGGTTCTCGGTCAACGGCCCCCGTTCAAAGCCCCTTAAGATTACCAAAGTGACTTTTCTTACCGATCCCGCAGCAAATACGATAAACACTCTGGACTCTTTCGGCCCGCTCGATCTTTCCAGCTATCTGAATCTTAAGCGGGGTTTTTTCGATATATATATTTCAGCGGCTTCAGATATCGATTTAAGCCTCATCTCCTTTATGGAAGCATTTTCCATTACGGCCACCAATAACTGCTCCCTGTTTGACGTTGTGTCTTTGGAGTACAAAAGCTACACCCCGCCGCAGCCGGACCCGGTGCCGGATACGGTGCAGGGCGTGACAGTAGTGAGGGCTTACCTGGATATAGACAATGATGATACCAGGAGCGGTGTAGTCACCCTTTCTCTTTCCAAAGACCTGAAAGATGCAAGCGGGAATACAATCGAAGCAGATTGGCAATTCATAGTAAGAGATACCAATTAAATTGAAAGAGCGAAAACGGTAACGGAAAAGCAGGTGTGAAAGGGCTTATTGCTTTCGCAGTTAAAAGGAAGATAACCGTACTCATGTTCTACACCGGCATAGCCCTATTCGGGCTTATTTCCGCA
>JBFMGN010000669.1:0-2637 GCA_040752435.1 Spirochaetota bacterium | reverse complement strand
GGGTGTATCCATCGGTGCCCAATCCAGCATATTCCAGGAATTGATACTGAGCAGATTATCATCATTCAGAAAGGTACAGAGGGTATTGGAAATACGAATCAAAAACGGCATCAAGTTCTGTACTTCCTCGATATCTCCGGTAAACTCAAAATAATCCCTCACGCTTTGGATCCAGAGGAGAACCCACGCAGTCAGGATAGTCGTGCAGCCTGTGGGTACTTGAGCTTCGGGTAATAGGGATCTCCTTAAGGATTGAACCGTCAGCCTGTTTACCCGTCGACTTAAATCGTAGGCCCCGAAAAGATAGTAGTTAAAAAGGGCTTCAACCTGGCCATCACCTATCCAGCAGGCCTGCTCGTAGGCTGGACAATCAACGTAAGTGTCTTCCATGCAAAGTTTAACAGACCGCCTGGAAATTTCCCAGATTTTATTCAGTTCTGTATCAGAACAATGGAAAGAACCTTTTTCTTCTACCGGATAAAGCCTTTGAACCGCCTTAATGGACAGAATCCTAATCGGCGATCGAACCTCCCTGAAAGTAAAAATACAGTATCGAAACCCCCTGCGGCTTGTTGACTGGTACGACTGCCTTCCGTCGCAGGTGATATATCGCATTGCGCTGTGCATATTCAGCGGGTATTCGACGATACTGCCGTGGATACTTTCAACAAACTCAATGTCGATTATAATCCCCCGATAAGCCTCAAGTTCAAACTCCAGGAAAGCGGATATTTCTTCCTCAAAATCGATGATAACTTCAATGTCCGTTGAATCAAAGGGCAGCAGTAAAAAAGAACCAACGCCGAAGCGGGGGTTGGAGGCCCTGTCCACCGGGAGAGGAAGTTCACGAAGCTTATGCCTGTACATCGAAAGAAAATGAGGATTATCACTTACGACCAGGTCATCCGGTACCGGTTTGAGCCATGGTTTAAGCCCGCATAAGTCTTTCTTCAAAACATTCAGCAATTCACCCTTTATTGCCTGTTCCCAAACAGATTGATATACAGGGTCGCTATAGTTTAACGGTTTATCAATTGCCATTATGTTCAATATGTCACCGGATTGAAACGGGCCGATGGAAATAAATTGATACCTCCGGCCGTACACAGGCGCTTCAAATTTAAGGGATTCAGGAAATAAAAAATGATAACTCATGACAGCCGTCTGGTAGCAGCCGCTTATATCAATCAGAATGGTGTTGGAGCCTTCCGACAGCACTACCTCCTGGGCATCCTCTCCGTTCCTGAAGTAATACGGAGCTTGGTTAATACACATTCTTTCAGTTTTTTCGGGATTCTGGCGGGAGAGAAGCCGGATTTGGCCTCTCATTTTTTGCGGCGCTATAACAAGGGCGGCCAGATAGCCAAGATGCGTTTTGTCGATGGAGTCATAATTTCCCGGATAAAAGAGAGTTTTCACATCAATACAAACATGCTGCCCTGAAGGTTTTACTATGTGGCAGGATAGTATTTTCTTAAACTTTTTTTCCTCCCGGGAAAACCAGGGAATATCCCTGGCTCGCATATTTTCCCAGGGAGAGACGTCATATTCGCCGAGCTCTTTAGAATCACTCCAGGATGAATCATCATACTCAAGGTCTTTCCAGGAAGACGGGAAACTCCCGGCATCAAAAATTTCAACCCACGGCTGGGCAATATTTATTCTGACTGATTTTTCCGAATACCCCCTATGAATGCAGTTTTTCCAGCCGCTATCCGTATATAGACTGTAAATACTTTTTCCATTCCGTAAGAAATCCAATTGAGCAAAAAACCCTCCCCTCCCCTCAACGTACTGGGATGTGGAGGTCCCGTAATGAGTGACGAGCACGGCCAAGATATTACAATCCTTTTTTATTTGAGCTTCTACCTGGTACGTATCGTAACTCTGCTCGAAAGGCCAGCAGCGTACAGGCCCGCTCCCCAGAAAGGTGCCGTTTATATAGGCAAAGTAACGCGAGTCAGCGGTAATACGCAGACTGGCTGTTTCAAAATCAGGGGGGGAGAATTTTCGCCGGAAACAGAGCCAGTAATTTTTTGGTCTGTCATGGCCATAATCCCAAATCCACTTAGCTTTCCATTCCATAACCGGCACATGATCCCCGTATCAGCAATTCAGGTTTAAGTAAAATAGGACCTCCGTCATATTCCGCATCCAGTCCTTCTATCTGCCCTATCAGCATCTTGGCAGCCGCCAGTCCCATTTCGTACTTTCTGATCGAGACTGTCGTTAATGGAGGATCCGTATAGGAAGAAAATACAATATCATCGAATCCGATGATGGATATGTCATGAGGCACGTTGAAACTCTTTTCTTTAACGGCTCTAAGAGCCCCGATAGCGATCAGATCGTTAATAGTAAATAACGCGGTAGGGATTTCGTCTCCCGACAAAATCTCTTGTGTGGCCCGGTAACCATCATCAATTTTGTACCCGCACCCTTTTACCTGCTGTTCATTGAATGGAATGCCGCTCTCGAGAAGTGCACGCTTGTAGCCTTCAAGACGCTCCTTTCCCAGATCTGGATTTGCGACCCCGTAGATCAGACCGATCTTTCTATGACCCAATTGGATGAGATAGTGAGTCGCCATATATCCACCGAGCTCAAGGTCAACGGCCACATAGTCCGATTCAAATC
>JBFMGN010000668.1:0-2649 GCA_040752435.1 Spirochaetota bacterium | reverse complement strand
GATGCCGCTTGGAATCGCACCTTCTTGAACCTATTTTTCCAAATCTCTTGCTCTGCATCGACTCTACACCTAAGCATATCAGCTAACTCTCCAATAGTTGGAGAAAAATCCTCACCTCTAGCCATATATCTTATGAAAAGAGGATGCTCCCGGAAACGTTTTAGTTGCTTAAGTACCTTTTGTCTATGATCTTCGAGTTGCTCAATTCCCCCGCATTTTTCTAGCCTGTCAAGGTTCTTCTTAATCCACGAAATTCCTTGGAGAGTTAGCATCCAACCATCTTCAATGGGAGATCGGCTGGTCTTTGCCGATTGCCCGCGTTTTTGGCCTGTGCGGCCTTCGACAAGAGCTCCATATTTATTCTTGCGTGCGTCTGTAAGGGAAACCCTGACGATATCTTTGTCGGGATATTGGGGATATTTAATCCAAGAAAAAGAGTTGGGATAAAGTTGGAAACACTTTAGCGCTATATCTTCTGTATGGACACGCTCCGAATCTCCTCCTAAAATATATAAGGCATACAATACGAGTTCGCGATTAGGATATTTGACGCTGTTAATTAGGCACCTCCCGTGCATTGAGAAATCACTTCATCAGCGTATTCCTTCCTATTACTAAGGTTCTCCAATCATCAAGATTTCTAGACTCTCTCATAATATACCTTGAACCATAGTTATATCCAGGAAATCTTTGCTTCATTTTTAAAGTGAATAAGTTCTTGGCCGCCAGCCAGAAGCTCGGCTTTTCGTAGCTTCGAAAGCGCAATAACCGAGCAAATTCCGTAAGAGATTTCATATTTTGCTCTAAATCTTGCGGCTTCTCTCGCCAATGGCAAGTCTACGGGGACGATCTCTATCGGGAGGGTCTGAATTACCTTCTCTATCTCGTCCGCTTTCTGCTGGCCGCATTCCCTTGAGATGACATAATACACCTCGCCAAAATTCACTGATGTCATCAGCAGGTCGGTGTCCTTCTCGACGGCCTCGAGAAACGCGGCTTTAACTTTCTCGTAGCCCGGCTCCTTCTCTAAGTAAGCCAGGAGCGCGTGGGCATCGAGGACTCTAGTCATCGGCGTTCCTTTTCTTTCTCTTCGGCTCTCTCTTGGAGAAGAGCTTTGGATAACTTCCCTTTGGTCGGCAATATTCCCGCCAGCCTTTCGAAATACTCCTCAGTGATCGGTTTTAGGACTATATACTCGCCTTTTTCCTCGATATACAGCTTCGTGCCCTTTTTGATATTGTATTTTCGCCTGATCCTTGAGGGAATCACAACCTGCCCCTTTGTCGTCACGACGGTCGTGTCCGGCATTGCGCATCTCCTTTATAAAAATGTATACCATAATCTGCGAAGTATGTCAAGTTATCTTTCGTAATACATAGCATTAACGTATTACCGTCGAGGAGACGCGTGATATTCCCAGTCATGTTGCGGGTGTTCGCAATACAGTTCTTCCGGGAAGCTGAGAAAATCGCGCTTTTCGCTATCGTTCTGTCTTTTTCTCTTTTCATTAAAACAAATTCGCCGTTTCCCCGAGAGAAATCAGTAAGTCGAGGACCTATCAAACTCTTCAACCTTTCTCCTCGACGACCTGTTCAAGAACCGATATTGACTTTCCCTCCCGATCTATATATTATCAAGCCTATTAATCGTAAAGGTTTAATAGTAAGTAAGGGCAAAGCTCTTTTTAGCTTCACTCATAATGAAGCTCAATCCGAAAACGATGGAGGTTGGCATGAGAACCGTAGCCAAAGGAATCCTTGTCTCACTGATCTGCGCATCTTTAGCCCTGACGGGAATGGCCCAGCAGCAGACCATAGGGTTTAAGAAGCTGCAGGAATTTTTGCCGAAGATTGACCTCTCCGGCTACAGCAAGGGAAAGCCGGGCGGCCAGACGTCAAAAGCGATGGGCATGTCCGTCTCGGAAGCAACTCTGAGATACGAAAAATCAGAAGGCGACATCGAGATTTCCATAGAAATCAAAATACAGGACACCGCCGGCGTCCCCTTCCTCTCTATGGGTCTAGGCATGATCGGTTCCACTGAGTTCGAAAATGAAACCGAAGACGGGTATGAAAAATCCGTGAAAATCCAGGGCCATCCCGGAACAGAAAAAGTGCAAAGGGGAGAATACAAATCGGCGGAGGTGACGATTGCTGTCGCCTCGAGATTCCTGATTGAGCTCAAGTGCCACGAGTGCGACGATGTCGGCAGTCTAAGAAAACTCGCCGACAGCATGGATTTAAACGGCCTGGCCAAACTCGCCCAATAGTTTGCTTGACCTCACGCTTTTCCTTTTATGATGACGAGGGACGTGACTTCCTAATCATTAAGTGAATTTACCTCACCCCACTCTCACCCTCCTCCCGTGAGGGGCAGGGACGCAGGAGGGGGTAGCAAGAATTAACGCGTTTGTATTAGTCCTCTCATGATTATTTAAGAGCGGGGCTCGTGGTGGGTTCATTACCCACGGACGAGCTTAGCTCCGACTCACAAAACAGGCTTTAGACAGAAAAGCTATAAGCCTGGAATAGCTCCTCCGACGGCAAAAATCGCGCCGAGCACGAGCGAAACCACAAACATAAGCACGATGGCCACCACGATCGAGACGACAAAGTAGGTGATCACTTTGTCTTTGGGCGTCTCCATGAA
>JBFMGN010000667.1:0-2650 GCA_040752435.1 Spirochaetota bacterium | reverse complement strand
AACGGGTAATTCCGTCGAATTTGAAACCGTGTTTCACCTTTGACTGGGATGTACCGGAAATATTTGGGATAATTCAGACAAACGGGCGTGTCCCTCGCGATGAAATGTACAGGGTTTTTAACATGGGTATCGGGATCGCATTAATCATCAAACCAGAGAACTCAGAAAGTCTGATTCAATTCGGAAGAGAACAGGGTGTACCTATTTTTGCGATAGGGAGACTTGAACGTGGCTAACCTGGCGGTTTTTGCATCGGGTAACGGTTCAAATTTCCAGACCCTGGCTGAAGCACTCGGTAAAACCTCCCATGCAATCCGCTGCCTTATCTGCGATAGAAAGAATGCCTACGTATTTACACGCTCCCAACTGCTTAAGATCCCAAGCCATTATGTATCTTATAAGGGAAAAACGAAGGAACAGGCGGAAGAAGAAATAATCCACATTTTACAGCACTATGATATCGATCTCATAGCTCTGGCCGGTTTTATGAGACTCCTTACTCCCAAATTGATCGATGCCTATCCCGGCCGGATAGTCAACATCCACCCGTCTTTACTGCCTAAATATCCAGGGGAAGATGCCATTTTACGAAGTTATAACTCACCTGACGAAGATCTCGGTATTACCATTCACCAGGTCGACGACGGAATGGATACAGGTGCGATAATCATGCAGAAATCCTTTCGCCGAACTGGTCTGGAAGGTATTGAAGAAATTGAAAAAAAAATTCATGCTCTTGAACATCAATACTATCCTGAGGTTATAATCAATCTGCTGGATGCTCTGCGTTACATTTCAGCCCCTTGGTAATTTTCGACTCCAAGGATTATAAATCTGGCAAAGACTTATTCCCGGTCTGCTTTTTATACCGTATTAAAGGAGGAAACTTTGAAAGTTCTAATCTTAGGCTCAGGCGCTAGAGAACACGCCATTGTTTGGAAGTTCTCTAAGAGCAAAAGACTTGCAGGACTTTTTATCGCACCGGGAAATGCAGGAACCGGAGAAGTTGGGGAAAACCTCTCTAATGTAAACCCAATGGATTTTGATGCGGTTGTAAGCGCCTGCAGGCAAAACAAAATCAATCTGGTTTTTGTAGGATCGGAGGAACCTCTTTCAGCGGGCATTGTAGACAGGTTGATGGCAGAGAAAATACCCGTAATCGGTCCTCACAAAGCTGCGGCGAAACTCGAATCGAGCAAAACCTTCTCAAAAAAATTCATGCTGAAATATCAGATACCGACGGCAGAAGCGAAGGAGTTCGATAACATTCAGGAATTTGAAAATTATATTAGCCAAAAAGAAGGGAAAAAGGTTATCAAAAAAAACGGTCTGGCTGCGGGCAAAGGAGTTCTAGAATCAAGCGATAAGAATGAACTGCTTCAATTCGGTAAATCTGTTCTAAAACACGATACCCTGCTCGTTGAAGAATTCCTTAAGGGCTACGAAATATCGATATTTGCAGTGACAGATGGGAAAAATCATATAGTTATGCCCTCCTGTGCCGATTTTAAAAAAGCCCTGGAAGGTGATCAAGGACAGAACACCGGAGGAATGGGAGCTATCTGTCCTGTACCGATTGTCGATTCGGCGCTTATCAATAGAATTCGAAAGGAAATTGTGGAGCCCACTTTTCGCGGGATGGAGAAAGAAGGACTTGAGCACATGGGATTTCTCTACTTCGGACTTATGATTACTGCCGACGGCCCTAAAGTACTGGAATACAATGTACGTTTAGGTGACCCGGAAACCCAGGTGCTTCTACCCATTATTAAATCCGATTTTGGGGATCTAATGGATGCCATACTACAGCAGGATTTGAAGAATTTTAAACTCCAGCTTTACAACGATTTTGCAGTGGGCGTTGTAATAGCCAGCAAAGGTTACCCCGGACATTATAAAAAAGGTATTGAGGTGCACAAGTTGCCGGTATTTCCGGAAAAGGAAGTCCTGATTTTTCATGCATCAACAATAAAAGGAGAGGATAATCGTATTTTTACAGGCGGAGGACGTTGTTTTACAGTTGTCGGCATAAGTCCTGATATTTTAAACGCCAACGCCCGGGCCTATGAAGCCGCCCCTAAGGTCAAGTTCGAAGGAGCGTGGTACAGGAATGACATTGGCGATAAATTTCTGCACGAATAACTTAAGGAAGCGGAGGACGCGGAATGAAAGACATCCTGTTCATAATCGGCTCGGAATCGGACAGGTCGAGTATTGACCCTGGAATTAAGTTAATTGAAGAAAAGGGGTTGAGCTGGGAACTTGCAGTTTATTCCGCCCATAGGAATCTTGAGGAATTGATGGCTTTCCTTAAAAACCGGGAAGCCGACTTTAAATTAATCATTACGGCCGCCGGTTTATCTGCCGCCCTTCCCGGCATAGTTGCAGCCCTTGTTAAACTGCCGGTAATAGGTATACCGCTTGCATCCGGAGAACTTTCAGGAATCGATGCCCTTCTTTCAATTCTTCAACTTCCAAAAGGTGTTCCGGTTGCGACTATGGGGATCGGGAAGCAGGGAATTCTCAACGCCGTTCATCTGGCTGAAAGGATTTTAAACCTTCAAAAAAACCGGACTGCCTTCTGATTTCATACATAAAAATTCCCGCGGCTACAGATACATTCAGCGAGTCCACCCGGCCATTGGCAGGA
>JBFMGN010000666.1:0-2652 GCA_040752435.1 Spirochaetota bacterium | reverse complement strand
TAGCGTTTCATTCTTTCCTCCTTAAAGTAAACCCTTCTTCCTGTAATGCCGACGGGCATCGTCCAGAATACGGTCAAGGTCTTTATCCTGTTCCGGGGTAATTGGAAGGGGCTTATGGGCAGCCAGTATTTCTTCCATCCGTTCCCTCGCCTTATCAATTACACTCTTCCTGCCCTGGGCAAGCCACTCCTGGTAGGACAACCGGTCGGCTACCCGAGGTACAAAGTACTCCTTCTGCCAGTTTACCCGGGTATGCTTTTCCCCAAGGTATGAGCCGGGATTCACACCGACTTGATGAATCAAGTCCAGCGCCATCGTCTCAGAATTAACCTCAAACCCCTCGATTGTACGGCCGATTATGGCAGCCACATCGTCGTTGATAATCGAAAGCAGCGGATTATAGGCCAGCTCCGCGGTTACACCGCCGTGAAGTACAATACAATTGGCACCCGACAGCGCGGAAACCATTGCCGTATGGGTTTTTTCATAACCGCTCTGGTAGTCTATAAGTTTTGAATTTGAAAAGGCGGCGCCGGTATTCACCGTCGGTATTTCATACACCCGGGTCCATAACTGGTTAAAAGCCATCTGGTGCAGGTTTACTCCCAGGGCGCCGAAAAGAAATCCGCCGCTTTGCATATCCATGGGAGTGACAAAATCGTTTCCCACAATGCCCGTACCTGGGCGCATGCACTGTATAAGCACCACCGCGCCCAATAGTTCCGCATTGTTTGTAATTGTGGCGCCTGCCGCTGTAACCGGTGCACTGCCGCCCATTATGGAACCCGCGGCAATGAACATGGGAAAACCGGCGCCGGTATATTCAAAAGCAGCGTTGATTGCATCTTCGGGATAGGAAAGAGGCGCTGCCGCTTCACACACGCCGATCAACTGCTGTTCGGCGGCCTGGGCAAGCTGCGTCTCGAAGATAAAGGTATCCGTAGCCTGGGCGCCCCTGGAAACCTTGGAGGTGTAACGAATTCTGCTGGCACAACTGACGGGGCAAAGCATTACTGGCTCAACCCCCTCGATCTCGAAATAAGGCGTATACGACGGAAATACATCGATGGTTTCCAGGGCATCGGATATGAGCACCCCCTGGTCGTTCTCTGCCTGGGTCGCCATCCGTACCTCCCCCGTGGCTGCGTCGGTATAGCGCGCTCCGGCGGATGACATGAAGTAAAGAGTATTGCCCCCGATTCGAAGGTCATTCGCTTTATCCCGCGCTTTAACCGAAAAACTACTCGGCGTCTTCCGGATACACTCTTCCACCAGAAAACCTGGAATGCGGGCAATCCTATTTTCATAATCCACCCTGCATCCGTTTTTTTCAAGCAATTTCAAGGCCCGTTCACTTTCAAACTTTATCCCCGTCTTTTCCAAAACATCCAGAGTCGCACGGTGGATAGCTTCGATCTGTGAATCCGTCAATATTTTAATAGGCTCAAATTTTCTCTGAAATCCCCTGCGCATGGATTTCCTCCTTATCGCTTTTATTCCGCACATCGCCTTCACTTATAGGCGTATAAGTGAAGGCGATACTACAATCGGCCGAAGGCCGTACCATACGGAACGAAGATACTACGGGCGTGAACCCGTAGTATCTTCATTTTCCGATCAATTTTCGGGCGACCCTGACGCCGTCGGGAGCCGTCGCCCCATAACCGTCTGCACCGATACGATCGGCGAATTCCTGATTAATCGGGCTGCCGCCTACAAGCACCTTCACTTTTTCTCTTATCCCCCTCTTTTTCAACCCTTCTATAACATTTTTTTGCTCCATGGAGGTTGTCGTCAAAAGAGCGGACATTGCCAGGATATCCGGGTTATGCCTTGTAACGGCATTGAGGAATTCGTCGCTTTTCACGTTGACCCCCAGGTCATTAATTTCAAACCCTTCGGCAAAAAGCAATGTTGCGACCATACTTTTACCGATATTATGAATATCACCAAAAACCGTTCCGATAATCACTTTGCCCAGGGTCTGAACGTTCTTCCCCTGTTTTTTTATCTCAGCTATGATAATGGGCAGTGCAGCCTTAACCACTTCCGAAGCGTTGACCAGCTCCGGCAGGAACATTTCCCCCCGGCCGAACTTATCACCGATAAGCCTAAGGGCATCGGAAAGGGTCGCGGCGCACTTTACAGGATCAATACCTTCTGCCAGCGCCTTTCCGGCGACTTCTTCGGCCCGCTCCCTATCAAACTCGAATACAATATTTTCCAGCTCTTCCACTATTTTGCTTCCCATAGATCCCTCCAAAATTTTCTTAGGCGGCCTTTATTATTTATACCCTGCAAATACCACGGATGTCATATTTCGGAGATATATAATTGCAAAACAATTTTACTGCCGAACAATTTGTTTTTTCTTAACCGCGATATTCCGCGCGGCATCGATGGATATAGCCAGAATCAGTATCAAACCCTTTACAACTTCACGCCAGTAGTAGGAAATTCCCGTGGCCTCCTGAATGTGCACCATACCATTGCGGATAACCCCGAGAATAAGCACGGCGATAATTACACCCAGCAGGTTGCCTTTACCGCCGGCCATACTCACACCGCCGAGAACCACAGCCGTGATGACTTCCAGTTCGGAACCCAACCCGGCATCATCCCTGCCCAGGCTGAGCTGGGCTACCAGGATCA